>JBAXBD010000040.1:0-18028 GCA_037142165.1 Schlesneria sp.
GTTGCGTCATAGAGAGATTGTCTGGCGGTTAGCTGATATCCCCCCTGAACCAGCGGCTGCGAGAATGAAATGACTGCGACATCGTTCAAGCTACCCGTAGTGGCCGCAAAGGTGATACCTGAGATTTCGTTACTGACATCAATTCCATAACGGGTCAAGACCCAGTTGGCCGGATTCGTCACACTGTTCGTTCCGCCGGTAACCGTGTTCATCGCGGCCGAAAAGGTGACGGATACTGATGTGACCGGTGACGTCAACGTGTTACCTGAATTAATTGGTTGTCCCGAGCTGGAATAAACGCCGTTGACGATCAACAACCCTGGAACGAATGTTGCGATTGGCGACGTGTACGTCGTACCGAAGCTGTTGGTGGCGTAGGCTGCGTAGGAATAGCCAGATCCTGATGTCAAGCTACTGACATTAACTGTGAAGATGCCGGTCGAGCCGCTCGCGGTCACTTTCGTGACCCCTGCCCCACCGATATGAGGGTTCGGATTAATGTTCGACAGCGAGTACACCACGCCCCGTTCCGTGACGGGGCTCCCCCCATCGCTTGTGACATTACCACCCAGTACGGCGGTGGTTCCGGTTGTATTAGAGGATGTCGGTGAGGTGACGATCGGTGTGCTGAGTGTCGTGAATGTCGAAACAGGCGACGTATAGGTCGTCCCAATCGCGGTGGTGCCATAGGCCGCGAAGGAATAACTGACACCCGATGACAGGCTGGATGCATTAACGGTGAAAACTCCCGTCGTACCCGTCGCCGTTAACTTCGTCACACCGGTACCACCAATACGAGGATTAGGGTTAACACTCGTCAATGAGTAAGCGATACCGCGTTCCGTGATCGGACTACCGCCGTCGCTTGAGACGTTTCCGCCTAGCGTTGCAGTCGTCGCGGTGATGCTGGCGGAGGTCGGTGTGGTCAGTGCGGGTACGGTTGCAATCGTAAAGATCTGCCCGGTGAAATTGCCGTTGAGATTTCCCAACAGGACACTGACGGTATTGCCGCTGCTATTCGCCACCAACAGATCAGGTCGGCCATCCGAGCTTACGTCTCCCAGCGTAATCGAAATCGGAAAACTTCCCGTGGCGAAGGTCTGCTGGGTCTGGAAGGTTCCGTCGCCATTCCCCAGTAATACGCTCACGCTGTTATTACTGTAGTTTGCCACACTGAAATCCAGGCTGCCGTCACCATTCACATCAGCGATGACCACTGAAAACGGACTCGTGCCGATCGAGACAGTTTGTTGAGCCTGGAATGTCCCGTTCCCATTCCCCAACAGTACGCTCAACGTACTGCCACCGCGATTCGCGACTGCGAGGTCCGGCTTGCCGTCCCCATTCAGATCTCCTGCAGCAATGGACGTCGGAAAACTTCCCGTGGCGAACGTCTGCTGGACTTGAAATGTTCCATTCCCGTTCCCAAGCAGGACGCTGACCGAACCGCTGTTCGTGTAATTTGCCACGACGATGTCGAGCTTACCGTCTCCGTTCAAATCGGTCGAAATCACCGAACGAGGATTTGATCCCGTGGCGAATGTCCGCTGAGCTTGAAACGTGCCGTTTCCGTTCCCCAGTAACACACCGACAGTGCTGCTACCATAGTTCGCGACAATGACATCAGAATAGCCATCGCCGCTCACATCTCCCAGGGTCACGGAAAAGGGGCTTGTTCCGGTCGCAAACGTTTGCTGGGGGCGAAAAATGCCATTTCCATTCCCTAACAAAACACTCACCGAATTCGATCCCTTGTTCGCAACAATCAGGTCAACTCTGCCATCGCCATCAACATCGCCCGACGCGACCGAAACCGGATTCGATCCCGTGGCAAATGTCTGCTGAGCCTGGAACGTCCCGTTCCCGTTTCCGAGCATGATGCTGACGGAATTGCTGTTAAAGTTCGCTACCACAAGGTCCGGTTTACCGTCGCCGTTTACATCGGTAAGCGACACCGATTTCGGTTGCGTGCCCGTAGCAAAGGTGGCTTGGCCAGCGAAACTCGCGGCTGCACCGGGTGTCGTCAGCGGATGTCCAGCCACATCATGAATGCTGTTGTTGTCGACGAGATTTAATCCGAGCGAACCGATCCCCGTAATCCCGCCGACGGCGACTGTATAAACCGACGGACTTACCGTTGTCACAACCGGCGTGGTTGCCGCGACTGTCCCCGTCGGTGCCAACGAGAAGTCGGCTGCATCGACCCCGGTTACCGCTTCACTGAACGTGACTGTATAGCTGACAGCGGTCAGATTCGTGGTGGACGTCGTCGGTGTTGCCCGATTGATCGAAAGAACCGACGGCGATACTTGATCGACCAGCGTGTAAACCTGCCCCGTAAAGTTTCCATTTCCGTTTGCCAGCAACACGCTCACCGTATTGTCGCTCAGGTTCGCGACAGCGACGTCAAGTCGACCATCCCCGTTCAGGTCCACCGGCGCCACTGATTGTGAGTAAGGCCCGTTCCCTGTGGCGAAAGTCTGTTGAGGTTGAAATGTGCCATTTCCATTCCCTGATAACACACTGACACTGCTTTTGCTGAAGCTTGAGACAAACACGTCGGGTAGTCCGTCGCCGTTGACATCTCCGATTGCGACCGATTGAGGGCTCGAAGAGGTGGCAAATGTCTTGCCCGTACCGAACGTGCCGTTTCCGTTGCCCAAAAAGAGGTCGATCGCTCCCCCTTGTGCGCTGGTTGCGACGACGAGGTCAGGCTTACCATCACCATTGAAATCACTCAAAGCAAGAGAATAAGGGGTCGCCGTCCCCGTGCTGATTGTTTGTTGAGGCTGAAACGTCCCGTTTCCGTTCCCCATCAACACACTGACAGAATTACCGTTGCGGTTCGTGACGAAGAGATCTGGCTTTCCGTCTCCGTTCACGTCCGCCATTTTGATCGATTGCGGGAGATTTCCTGTGGCAAAGGTCTGTTGGGCTTGAAACGTTCCGTCACCATTTCCCAGTAACAAACTGATGTTATTGCTGGTCTCGTTGGCAACAAGCAGATCGATTTTTCCGTCTCCGTTGACGTCACCCGCGGTGATCGAAGTCGGAGCGGTTCCGACAGAAAACGTATGCTGGGTCTGAAACGTGCCGTTACCGTTACCTAGCAAGACGCTGACAGAATTCCCGTTCCGATTAGTAACGATCAGATCAGACTTGCCATCACCATTCGCGTCAGCAACGCTCACAGAGTAGGGAGTTGCTCCTGTGGCGAAGGTCTGCTGCGCTTTAAACGTACCATTTCCGTTTCCGAGTAAAACGCTGACAGAACTGCTACCTCGGTTGGCGATGACCAGGTCGATGTTGCCGTCGCCATTGAAATCACCCGATTTCACCGAAATGGGACCTGTTCCAGTGGCAAATGTCGCTTGGGTTGCGAAGCTGGTCACGGCGCTTTGGCTGATCAGCGTATTTCCAGCAAGGTCGCGAATGCTATTATCATCCGTCAGATTCAGGCCCAAATTCCCGTTGCCACCAATCCCGCTAACCGTAATCGTGTAGACCGAAGTACTAACCGGGGTCACGAGTGTTGTCGTCGCGCCAACGGTTCCTGTTTCGACCAGAGAGAAACTTTTTGAAGTAACACCCGTCACCGGTTCACTAAAAGTCGCCGTGAAACTGACGCTGCTGGCGCTCGTTGTAGCGCTGGCCGGGGTCGTTCGATTGATCGATTGTACGAACGGAGAGGCATGATCCAGTGTCGCAACCTGGCCGATGAAATTACCGTTACCCCTTCCTGTTCCACCCAGAGGGATATTTGTTGAATTCGTGATCGAATCATTGTCGATCAGATTCAATCCCAGCGTACCGTTACCAGTGATCCCTTTCACTGTCACGGTATAGATCGATCCGCTGACAGGGGTCACCTGAGTCAGGGTTGCTCCGACAGTTCCCGTTTCGACAAGGGCGAAGTCAGTCGGGTCGACACCCGATACCGACTCACTGAATGTTGCTGTCCAACTGGTCGACGTCGAGTTAGTGATGGCGGCTCCGACAAGGTTGAGTGAAACGACTGTCGGCGTCGTTAATAACATCCGCGCCTCAAGCGCCTCAATCGACTGTCGAGACCGGCGACGTCGCGATTTGGAGTAGGGCTTCACGGAAAGCGAGTGGAACAGATGACGAATCCATGAATGCTTTGGCATGAACGTGGCCCGTGAAGAGAACGAAAATAATGCTGAACTTCGATTCGTTCGAAAAAATGCTTTAGACAAGACGCAACCAAGAGAATGTAGAGACGAGACGAGGCGTGGTAAACGGCAGTATTCTTAATTTACGCCATATTATTACGCAGGCCTGTGAACGATCACGTCCGGGCGCATGTGGCGATGCAATCACGCATCTCTTTCAAAGTCGCCCTAATCGCAAGCCACAACCCGTAGCATGGGCTTCAGCCCGTGCGACACAACATCTTGTGCGGGCTGCCAGCCTCCATCCCTTTTTCTGCGGCTGGAAGCCGCAGCTACGCCATTTGACTCGCCGTTTTCCAGCCACAAAAACTGACAATCTCGGAGCGATGATGGCTACGTTGGTCTGAGCGAAGCCCTCGCTAAAGTCTTCAACGAGGGCCTCTCTTCATGATTCGATAACGTACCCGAAGAGCACGGCCTTACCAGAGGCGGGAAACTCACTGAAAACGGCAAGTCCCGCACCGTAGCAGCGGCTTCCAGCCGTTGGTGGAATTCATCCGCGGAGGCTTCCAGCCTCCGCGGCAATACTACTGACAACTCTCTGCGTAAACCGCGACCACTCAGTTCAAGGCTTTTTAATGAAGTTGACGAGCAGCGTCTTCGGATTCGGATCAAGATCCGTTCCACCGTTCATGGTCCCACCATCGTCCTGAACCTGGAACTGGCACAGCAGCAGCGGTCCGGAAGAACCGAGGTTCGGTTGCGGCGTGAAAACCAGCAGGCCGTTGTCGATGTCCGAGGCGCTGACAAATTGACCTGCCACCACGGGGACTCCGTTGTCGGTCAATGTTCCATATGCGGACAGAATCGTGAACTTCACCGCTTTCAAATTGTTGGCGGGAATATCATTCGGATCGGTAAACCCGAAGAAGGCTGATTTGATTGTCAGCGGTGTATTGTCGATGGCCCCAACCGTCGAGGATGTTCCTACTGGGGGTTGGTTCTGAAAAGTGAAGTTGATGAGCATTCTTTTTGGATTCGGATCGAGATCCGTTCCACCGTTCAAGGTCCCGCCGTCGTCTTGAACCTGGAACTGGCCCAGGTAAAGCGGCGCGTAATAATTGAGGTTAGGTTGCGGCGTGAAAACCAGCAGTCCATTTTTGATGTCCGCAGCACTCACAAATTGGCCATCCGCCACAGGAGCTCCATTGTCGGTCAATGTTCCATACGAGGAAGGGACGATGAACTTGACCGCTTTCAGATTATTGGCGGGATTATCGCCTGGATCGCTGAAACCAAAATCTGAAGTCTTGAGCGTATAGGGAGTGTTGTCGGGCGAGTAAACAGTTGTGGGCGTTCCAACAGGTGCGTTGTTCGGCACAGCTAAGTTAAAAAGCATTCTCACAGGATTCGGATCGAGGTCAATTCCACCGTTCGCGGTCCCGCCGTCGTCTTGCACCTGGAACTGGCCCAGGTAAAGCGGGCTGTAGTAATTGAGGTTTGGTTGCGGCGTGAAAACCAGCAGTCCATTGCTGATGTCCGTGGCACTCACAAATTGACCTGCCGCCACAGGGACTCCGTTGTCAGTCAATGTTCCATACGAGGAAGGGACGGTGAACTTGACCGCTTTCAAATTGTTGGATGGGCTGTCTTTTGGATCGGTGAATCCGAAATCCGAAAGTTTAAGGGTGTAAAGAGTATTGTCTGTGAGGAAAACGGTTGTGGGTGTTCCTGTTGGTGCGTGGTTCGGTGGAGCATAATTGATGAGCATTCTCTGGGGATTCGGATCGAGATCCACTCCGCCGCTCGCTGTCCCGCCATCATCTTGAACCTGGAATAAACTCAGGAACAGCGGGCTGAAGTAATTGAGGTTTGCTTGCGGTGTAAAGACGAGTTGTCCACTGCTGATATCCGAGGCACTCACAAATTGGCCTGCCGTCACGAGGACTGAGTTGTCAGTCAATGTTCCGTATGCCGACAGCAGAGTGATCTTGACCGCCTTCAAATTGTTGGCGGGATTGTCGTGCGGATCGGTGAAACCAAAATCGGAAGTCTTCAGTGTGTAGGGAGTATTGTATGGGGAATTAACGGTCGTGGGCGTTCCTGACGGTGCGTGATTCGGTAAGCTGAATTGAACGAGCATCCTCTGGGGATTCGGATCGAGATCCACTCCACCATTCGCCGTCCCGCCGTCATCCTGAACCTGGAACTGGCCAAGGTAAAGGGGGCTATAGTAATTAAGATTTGGTTGAGGGGTGAAAACGAGCAGTCCATTGCCGATGTCCGTGGCACTCACGAATTGGCCTGACTGCACCGGCAATCCGTTGTCGGTTAAGGTTCCATAAGCAGACGGCACCGTGAACTTGACTGCCAACAAATTGTTGGAAGGACTGTCATTAGGATCGATGAAACCGAAATCCGAAGTCGTGAGCGTGTACGGAGTATTGTCTCGAGAGAAAACGGTCGTCGGTGTGCCCATCGGAGCGTGGTTTACACCTACGACATTTGTCAGCAAAACTCGTGACTCGAGCGATTGGACCTCTGCTATTTTTGAGACCATCGGTGAGCGACGTCGACGCGACAGGAATTGAGATTTCGTGTTCAACGAACGAAACAGGCGACGAATCCACGAGTGCTTTGGCATGATGTTGGTCCGCGAATAATCCGAAAGGGCTCACTGTGTTGAAGTACAAGCAGATAAGAGTTTAGCCACAGTTTCAGACCGTCGTACACAGAAAAAAGCAAAAAAAGAAGAAGTTGGAGCAATGTGATTCGCATTGCAATCCATCACAGCCAATACCTTTATTTTAGAAATCTATGGCCAAAAATCTTTTCTTCCCTCTTCCCCGTTCAGGGTTTTGTGTTGGGTCTTCGGTAACGCGATATCGAATTGAACGCGAACCTGCTTGTCTTTTTTAACGAGTCGGAATCCAGCTCGTTACATGCGCACCCTGCTTCGAGCGCAAGCGATGCCGATGACACGTCCGTCGTTGCAGAGACCTGTCAACATTCAGTTAGGCGTGTTTTCATCACCGTGGTTTTGAACTTCACCAATTCACTTGCCGTTCGGCAGGTAGCCTTTTGTGCGGTGCCAGTGAAAGATTGCGATGGCATGAAGTCTGCCCGTTAAAAATTCAACGCGACCCACCGCGCGAAGCACTATTCGGGGTTATTTGGTTTCGCTTCGGACTTTCCCGATTGGTCTTCGGAGGAGAGCTTTTCGAGTTCACCAGTCGGATTTTTCAATTCCGGATTCGGCGATGACTCATCAGGCTTACTCGTTGATATTTCGGCGTCAGGAATCTTTTTTGCATCGGACGACTCAGGAGTTGTTGGAGTTACCGGTTCGGGGATGGGAGCTTTATTTGAGAGCGGCGGATTGCTCCCTTTGTCTCTGTCCTGCCATATGAAAAACCCAATGATGCCTGCAATTAAGAGTCCTGCTGCGGCGCACATGGCGAACAGGAATTGTGTCGAGTCGGTCACGCGTTGGATTGGATTTAATTTGCGACCGCCGGTCGAAACATCCTGCGAAGAAGAAGTCGACGGATGCACGTGTGACGGCGTGCTCGAAGCAAAGAACCACTGACCGCACGCCGAACAAGAAACATTCGTGTTGATTTGATTTTCAAGTAACTTCAGAGCGTGTTTGCAATGTGGGCAACTGTAAGTCGTCGACATTTGAGTGACTTCCATTGTTTGAAGCAGACGATCGAAACATCGTTAATGGGTATACAACGTTTCCAAACGTTTTTCATCTCTGCTCTGTGACAACTACTGCAAAAAACTATGTAAGAGACGAAGATTCCGCCAATGGAAAAATTCAACTGAGTCAATTGTTTGAGTTATGCTCTGAAAAAGATTGGGATAATACGAAAGACGTTTAACCACGAATCTGACGAATCACACGAATAAGAATCATCAAAAGCAATTGAAATATCACTTACAACATTCGTCCAAGGTAAATCGTGTTCCAATTACTTTCGGACGAGAGCTTTTGAATCGGCGCGACCGCGAAAAAGCTTTCGCCAGAGTGCGCCGGTGAGCAGGCCAATTGCGTCGAACTTCGTCACCTTGGGGCGTTTTTCCCAGACTCGATAGCCGATCGATTCGATCCGTTCCAGAATTCGCAGGCCGCCGTGGGCGAAGAGATCGATGTCGACTTGTAATCGGCCAGGCAGATGTTCGATCAGCGGCAGTCCGTCAACCAGAAACTGGCGGGCACGATCGACTTCGAATTTCATTAATTCCAGAAAGGCTGGATTGATGAGATGAGCATTGAAATCCTCGCGACGGTAGCCGAAACGCTCGTAATCTTCTTGAGGGAGATAGATTCGACCGATCTGAAAGTCGCGTGCCACATCCTGCCAGAAATTTGCTAATTGTAATCCGGTACAAATCGAATCGGACCAGATGATGTTCTGGTCGGTATGTTCTCGACAAAGGTGAAGCACCAGTCGACCGACCGGATCGGCACTCCGCCTGCAGTAATCTCGCAATTGGTCAAACGTCTGGTATTCGCAAACCGACTGGTCCTGCTCGAAGGCAGAGAGCAGGTCGAGAAACGGTTCCTGCGGAATCGAGAATTCATCAATCGTTGGTTTCAGTGCAATGAAGACGGGGTGCCTTAGCTGGCCAGCGTAGCAGGCGAGCAACTCGCTGCGCCACCAGTTCAGTAATTCGAGTGATTTCGCGGTGTCACCGACTTCGTCCCCCAGATCATCGGCCCAGCGACAGTAGGCGTAGACATTATAAAAGTGCTGATGGAGCCCTTTCGGGAGCAGCCACGAGACCAGTGGGAAATTCTCGTAGTGCGATGTCGCAAGTTTCCGGCAATAGGCTTCTGCCTCGTGTCGGTCGAGAGGTTTATTTGTCCCGATGTTTTCGGGGCCATATGTCTGCAGATCTTGTAAGAACAACGGTTTAAGGCTTTCTGGCTAGTCATCTCAGTTCGAGTTCAAATCGGCTGCCTGATTCAGAAGGAGACTGTTTTACCGTTTCTGACTCTAGTTCGTCTTGTCGTGAATTAATTTTTCGGCTAATTGTCCCCCCGCGCAGGATTCGCCGGTGATTCAATGATCCGTTAAACCCTGCTTCCTTTCGCAAAATTCATGTCCAAAGTCGTCATTTCCGTGCTCGAAATTCGGTGCAATGCCTCGTGCCCGTGCCCGTGAGAACAGATCGTATGATCCAGCACCCCGGTCGTAAAACCTCCAATGTCACTTGGCTGCGAACAGGCGTAAAAGCTTCGCGGCTGATGATGGCATTTTTAAGGTGCAGGCCGAAGGTCTCGGAAAAAATCCTGTGGATAGAATCAATTCTGGCAAATCGATGTGACATTCAATGCACGTCCCGACACGGAATTCAAACCCGAATCTGTGTTTTAGGCTGCGCACTCATCATGTCACTTGTTGTCAGCAATGGTGTTTTTGTTGGAACTGCCGATGCTCAGCCACCGAGACAGAGTGGTTTTAGCGTCCCTGATCCCGACTCTGAATCGACACCCGGCCTGCCGACCCCCAAGCGGACAAGCGACAGTGCGGCGAGTCGGAAGGACCGGTCGGCTATCACGCTACCATCGACTCAGAAACCATCAAAAATTCGACAGGTTTCTGCTTTTGAGGAACCCGATGAAAAACCCGAAAGTCCATTTCATCTCGACGAAGCCCTGATTGACGTGATCATCGAAGGGAATTCCACCATCCCTGATCCCGAAATTGCCAAGCATATCAAGACTCGACCTGGTCGACCTGTGACGCAGAAGCAGATCAAGGACGATGTCGATGCCCTCGTCCGAACCCGCTGGTTTGCCACTGTCGAGCCGACACTTCGCCGAACCGACGAAGGGGTTGTTCTGGTCTTCCGCGTGCTGGAACGTCCGATCGTTCGGCGGGTCGAATACAAGGGCTTGAAGAAGGTCAAACAAAAGGTCTTCGATGCCATGACCCAGCTGAAGCCGGGTAGCCCGTTTGACGTCAGCTCAAACCGTGAATGTGCACGACGGATTGAAGAGTACTATCACGAAAAAGGTTTTGCGTTTGCCACGGTCGAACTTGAAAGGGGTAACGATCGCGACGATCGCGAAGTCGTCTTCTTAATCAGCGAAGGTCCCAAGGTTCACGTTTCCTCCGTCAAATTCGACGGTAACAAGGATTTTTACGACGGGGTTCTTGCCACGAAGACACGGACAAAAGTTCGGATTATCCCCTATTTTGGCGGTAAGTACGATCCTTCAACCATTAAAGATGACATCGAAGGGGTGAAGCAGTATTACCACAGTCTTGGTTACTTCGATGTTGATATCAAACATACATTGAAGTTTTCCGAAGACAAATCAAAGGTGGAAATTCATTACGACGTTGATGAAGGGATTCGCTACAAGATTCGTCATATCGAAGTCGACGGCAACAACATTCTTTCCGAAGAAGAAGTTCGGGGGATGATGAAGGTGGCCGAAGGGATCCCGTACAACACACGCGACATCAATAAAGACGTTGATGCGATCAAAACCAAGTATGGCGAACAGGGACGCCTTTTCTGCCGCGTCGATGCCGTGCCTCGATGGACGGAAGAAGAAGGGATCGTCGACATTGTTTATAAAATTGAAGAAGACAAGGTCTATCGCGTTCGAAATATCAACGTTCATATCCTTGGCGATCATCCGCATACCCGTACAAATATCGTTCGTAATATTGCGACGATTCAGCCTGGAGACCTGGCCGATCCTAAGAAAATTCAGTTGACGAAGCGTCGTCTCGAAGGTTCTCAGAACTTCGAAACCAAAGAGGATGGCGGCGTTCGTATTGAAACCAACAGGGTTCAAGGTGATAGCTGGGTTGATAAACGCGATTACGACGACATCGTTCGCAGTCAATCTTCGGACGCGCAGAAACGTTCGCCACTTCGCCATCCATCCTCGGCACCCAATCCATCATCGGCAACCAAGAAGCCTACTTCGACCGCCAAGCCGATTTTAGCTCCATTCTCTCAAGGCTTTCAGCCGGCGGGAATGTTTGGTTTACAGAGTTGGGTTGGAACCAAGGATTCGCGTGAAGAAAGTCGTGACCCGTTCGTCACGGTGGCATCGCATTTCGACCAGATTGCACCGCCGATCTCGATTCCCGAGCAGCAACCAAAGAGAGTTGTCGACGAATCCCTTTCACCGATTACGCCGATCTTTCGTGCCCAAAGCCGCGATCCGCTGCAACCACCTGCGAACTTTGGTTTCGATAACAGTCCTCAAGGCGATCCCTTTGGAAATGCCATTCGGAACCCCGATCCCGGCGACTGGACTCGTATGCCGCCGCCAGAGTTTATCGATCTTGATGCGTACGTGTCGGAAGCTCGTACGGGGCGTCTGATGTTCGGTGTCGGTGTGAACAGTGATGCGGGTGTTGTGGGTAACATTGTTCTCAGCGAGCAAAATTTCGACATTTTGAGACCCCCGAAAAGTTTCTCGGATATCATCAACGGGACAGCATTTCGCGGTGGCGGACAGAAGTTTAAAGTCGAAGCCATGCCGGGAACCCAAGTCAGTCGCTACCTTGTTGACTGGCAGGATCCTTACTTCCTTGATTCGAATTTCAATCTCGGCGTGAGTGGTTTTTACTTCACCCGTTATTATCGGAACTGGTATGAAAACCGAATTGGCGGGCGAATCCGTTTGGGAAAGCAACTTTCGCAACGATGGTCGTCGGCCCTTGCGCTACGGTTGGAAGATGTTGACGTCTACAACCCGACGGTGCCAACTCCATCAATCCTGAAGGAATCAGTCGGCTACAATCTGCTTTCGACCGTTCGTGCCTCGGTCATCCACGATACCCGCGACGCAGCCTTTGGTTCATCGTCGGGACACTATATCGATTTGGGGTATGAACAAGCCTTTGGTCAATACAACTACCCACGGTTTGAAGCGGAAGCACGTCAATATTTCACGACCTATCAACGAATCGACGGCCAGGGAAAGCACACCTTGTTGCTGCGTGGTCAGGCAAGCTGGTCGGGCAGCGATACACCCATCTTTGAAAAGTTCTATGCAGGGGGTTTTCAAACGTTCCGCGGATTCGCGTTCCGTGGCGTCAGTCCAGTTCAAGACAATGTTTATACCGGGGGTAATTTCATGGTCCTCGGCGGCGTTGAATACATGCTGCCGGTCCTGGCCAACGAGATGGTTAAGGTCGTCGGGTTCTCGGATTTCGGTACGATCAACGATCAGGTCTCATTGAGTAATTTTCGATTGTCGGTCGGTGCTGGTTTGCGAATCACAATTCCTGCGATGGGGCCTGTGCCGATCGCGCTGGACCTGGCAGCACCTGTGCTAAGAGATCCGACAGACATCCAGCAGATTTTCGCCTTCTACATCGGCGTCAATCGATAGGTTGTCAGTCAAGTCACTGCGAGTTCAACTTCCAAAAATCGGCCAGGGTCTTTTAAGTACTCGGCCGCCAGGAACTGCAGTGTTTTCCAGCGAGTAATATGATGTGGCGACTGAAGCGCCGGCATTTCTGCCGGCAAATTGCCGAGCAGTGATTTTCGGATCACCATTGCGCGAATCTTGCGAGTTTTCATTTCACCTTCGGCTTCGCATGTCAGAACAATTAAATAGGTGGCAGACGTGACGTTGCCCCCCATGTCCCGTTTGAGAAAGCCATCGGCGAATTGCTCGGACACGTCATTCAATACGGCGTTGAGATAATACCAGTTTTCCTTGACAGGAATTGGAAGAATCGGGTTGTCAGCCGTCGTCGTCCGAGCGACTTTTTTTACGGTTTCCGCTGCTGCCGAATTAAGAAATACTTCTTCGCACCGCTTCTCGCTGAGTGTGCGAATTTTGAGTGTGCCGTCATCAATCGAATTCAGAGACAGGTTCAATCGGTCAAGAAACTCTTGTTTTTTCCAGTCGGCGGATGCGCGACGATGTCCCAAGTACCAACCGACTGTCATCAGGATCAGGCCAGTAATGAGCTTCACTGCGTGATCTTTGACATAGTCAAAAAGCGTTTGGACAAGCTGATCTATCGGCGTCACAGATTGGTCCTTTTCAATATCTTCGCAACCGAATGACAGAGACCGCATTCACCGTTCAATTCGGTGATGCGGTCTCGATCATGTTTTACAAAAAGCTTTTTCGTCACTGAGGTCTGGGTGTGACGTCAGGCTGACGAGTTGATGACATCCGTGTCAGGACAGGATTCCCGTTACGGCGTCAGCACTGACCATTTCGCGTGGCTGGTTAAGATGGTTGTAAACCATGCGACGTGGATTCATTCCAACGCTGTGATAGATCGTGGCCAGCAGTTCAATCGGGTGAACTGGATTTTCGACGGGTGCTGATGCAGTTTGATCCGACTTGCCCCAGACAAAGCCTCGCTTCACGCCAGCACCCGCCATGATCCCGGTGTAGCAATAAGGCCAGTGATCGCGTCCATCATCCGAATTGCCGTTGCCGGATGTGCTGACCCCTCGTTTTGGACTACGTCCGAATTCGCCGATCGCCAAAACCAATGTGTCTTTCAACATTCCGCGGTCGTCCAGGTCTGCGATCAATCCCGACAGTCCGGCGTCAAGCATCGGTGCCGATTGGTTCTTCATACGTGCGGAAAGTCCCGTATGAACATCGAAGGAATGGTTGTCGGAATTCGCGACTTTCGGCCAGTTCACCTGGACCACTCGCGTTCCCGCTTCAATCAGTCGGCGGGCCAGAAGACAGCTTTGACCGAAGGTGTTGTTACCGTACTTCTCACGCAGTTCTTTCGGTTCAGCACTGAGATTAAACGCTTCACGGGCCTGTCCTGACAGAACCAGTGAAAGAGCCTTGCCGTAGTATTCATCCAAAGCGTATTTGCTGACTGCCTTGTCCAGGTCATTCAGGCTTGCGTTTACGGTGTCTCGCAAGCTGGCGCGACGAGCGAGCCGGTCTTGAGGAACTTCGGGTCTCAGTTGCAGATCGTCGACTCGAATTCGCTCCATCTTGGTCATGTCCATGTCGTCACCGACAGGGTACAGCGTGTATGGATCGAAAGCACGACCCATGAACCCGGCGTTGCCTCCTTTACCGATCACGCCACTTTCCTGAAGCGGACGGGGCATCATCACGTAAGGAAGCATTGGCACTTCCGGCGGACGGGCCTTGATCACGTGACATCCCCAGTTGGGAAAATCTTTGGGGCTTGGCGGTTCAAGTTGACCCGACGGGCTGACCTTGTCTGCCGTATACCCCGTCATCATCTGATAAATCGCGGCGGTATGATTGAACAATCCGTTCGGCGTATAACTGACAGCTCGCAGCAGTGTGGTTTTATCGAGTTCCTG
The DNA here is from genome assembly GCA_037142165.1 of Schlesneria sp. Taxonomy (GTDB): domain Bacteria; phylum Planctomycetota; class Planctomycetia; order Planctomycetales; family Planctomycetaceae; genus Schlesneria. Next base: position 14,445 of record JBAXBD010000040.1, read on the forward strand.
CGCCAGTTTCGGCATCAGTTCGGTGAACTGGACACCGGGCAACTTTGTGTCAATCGGCTTGAAGACACTTTTGACGTTATCCGGGACGTCGGTTTTCGGGTCCCAAAGATCCAGATGGCTGGGACCACCTTGCAGATAGACGAGAATGACATGCTTGGCTTTGCCGAATCCGGCACCTCCGTAGCGGGCATCGTCGGCCGCACGGGCTTTTTCGTTTTGCAAGAGAGCCGGTAGTGATAATCCCAATAACGAAGCGCCGCCAACGCGTAGCAATTCCCGACGGCTAAAGCCATCGCAGTTGTCTTTACCGTACTGGCCGGGGATTACAAACATACGCTCAGCTCCCAATTCGTTTGGACGAAAACACGATCCTGACAGCAGAAAGTCTCGTCTGGCATTCGAGATATGAATACATCGACAAAATCGATTGTATTCCTCTGCTTTATACCCTTGTCTGGAAATAGCTGTCAATCATTTGATGCGTTATTGGGGTTACGAGCGGCAAGAACCTGCCAGGCTTTGCGGTTCTGACGATTCGTTTCTTCGGGCGCTTCTAAAGTTCTTGAGACCTTGCGACGGCGGCCGAGGCTCCCGCCGAGCCGCCACGCAGTCAAACGCATCGACAAATCGCGAGTCTTGCCCTTTCGGTGGTCGAAAAGCGGTCTTCGCAGAGAACCTATTCGCTTGTCCGCCGCAGTGCGATGACACAGATATCATCACGTTGAGGCAGGTTTTCACTGAATGCTTCGACGGAATCAATCAACACGGGAATCAATTCAATCACTGATTCCGGGCCGTTTTCGATTACCTGACGGACTCGCTCTTTTGCAAAGAGTTCGGATCGAGAATTCATCGCTTCCGTAACGCCATCTGTATAAAAGAGGATCGAATCGCCTGCCCCAAGTGGTATCGCAAGGGATTCGTACTTTTGTTCGGCCAGCACCCCCAGCGGTAATCCAGACTGGCGGTGGCCGATGAATTCGGCTTCATGACCGCGACGGACAATCGGAGGCAGGTGCCCTGCGCTGGCCAATTGAATTTCATGCCCGATCGGATCGAGAACCGCAATTGAAAGAGTGATAAAGCGATACCCCATTTCACTGCTTGCCATTTCGAAATTCAGGCTGTTTAAGGCCCCATTCGCACTGAGCGCATTATAAAGGTGATAGCGAATCGAAGCATGCAACCGCGCCATCAGCAGAGCGGCAGGAATCCCCTTTCCAGCGACGTCACCAATAATGAGTGCGATTCGTCCGTCGGGCAGGTGAATAAAGTCGAAATAATCCCCTCCGATGCTTTGAGCCGCGACGTAATGGTCGGCGAACTCGTAACCAGGCACTTTAGGAGGTGCACTGGGAAGAAAGCTCAACTGGACCTGAGCCGCAATTTGCATTTCACGATCAAATTCCCGTTGTTTAATCAACGTTTCGTGCATCGCACCATTTTCAACCGCCAGGCCGGCTTGAGATCCCACGCTCACCAGCACGTCGAGATCATCGGAATTGAACGGCTGCGCCACGTCGAAAGTGCTCACCTGCAAGACACCCATCGCGTTTCCGCTGGTGTCCATCAGAGGTGTGCACATCAGCGAGCGGAGCTGCATGTCAATGAGGCTTTCACTGTGCTGAAATCGCCGATCCCCGCAGACATCCGCGCTCAAGATCGCCTTACCGCTTTCCATCGCCTGACGAACGACGGTCTGACTGATCGGAACATCGTCCGTGTCGCTGCGGCGTGAGTGTGAACAGCGAAGTCGGAGTTTTCCAGTCTTACTATCTTTCAACAACAGGAACCCGGAATCCGCTTGTGGGAAAATCTTGAAGAGAGATTTCAAAATCACCGGTAACATGTCCGACAGGGCCACGACCTTGCCCAAAGCGAGGCTGATTTCAAGAATGGCTCGCAGCTTCGCCTCAGGCCGAACGTTTAACCTCAGTCCATGTGCGGATGATCCCGCCGAAATCGAAGTCAGTACCGATGAATTCTCGATCGATTTTTCGGATTGCTCGATCTCAGGTTCCGACTCGTGCCCATCGTCCAGTGTCTCGTAGCCATCCTCGATGACGATTCCGGTCGATTTCTGAAAAACAGGAGTTGCCGGTCCCGTTACTTTTCGCATGAATGTGAAAGCGTAATCGCAGACCTTGATCTCGTCGCCATCGCGTAACTCGGTCCTGCCCCGAATCGGTTGCCGATTCACTTGCGTTCCGTTGCGGCTACGCAAATCTTCGACGAGAAAAACGCCGTGTTCTTCAACGATTTGAGCGTGCTGGCGACTGACCGAGGCGTTGTCGAGGACAATCTGGCTGGAGGGATGGCGACCCAAAATGACCGTCTCGCCGGACAGCGCAAGAACCTGACCGGCTGAACTTCCTTTTATCACTTTAAGGAATGCCGCAGTCACGAGGATCTCCGATGAGATGGATGGACGCGCAACGTCGCGACCAGGAAAAAAGGGACGATCTCCCGGCAGAGACTAACATGCAACAACACCGCGATCAATCACGATCTCGAATTCCCAACAATCCGATCCATGGATTACCGGGAAACTGCCTTTTGTTCAGCGGCCAACTTGGGGAGTAACTGTTGGACGAAAACAATCGCTTCCTCAACTTGATCGGCTTGGATCAGGACGAGATCGCCCGGTTGCATTCGCCGCAACGTCATTTCGATCGCTTTCATTTCACCGCGAGTTTCAATGACGTTTTCTGGCTGAAGTCGATTTCCTTTCTGGAAACCTTCCCGCATCAGACGACAGATCTCACCATCCTGACGGCCACGCGTACATGCGTCTTCGTAGAGAAACATGATATCAAACGCATTCGCGATCAGTTCGCCCTGGCGGATGATGTCTTCATCGCGACGATCGCCTGCAGCCGTATAAACAATCAGTCGTCGTTCATGTGGCATTTTTTCAAATGCGTCGCACAGGGCTGTAATTGCCGCGGCGTTGTGTCCGTAGTCAATCACGATCGTTGAACCACGGAATTGGATCACGTTGAATCGAGCGGGAACCTTCTGTGTGTCATTCACAAAGGTTTCCAGCGCATGCCGGATCATTTCAAAGGGGACTCCAAGAGTCCACGCCGCAGCGGCGGCGGCCATTGCGTTTTCGACCTGGAAACCAAGCAGTCCGCCAAAGGTCAGCGGTACAGAGTCAAGCAGAGCGATTAGAGCTTCCCAGGATCCTTCTGCCGCCATAATACAGTTGTTATGGACGTAAATGACTTTATTCCCTTTTGCTCGATGAGCGGCGATCAAGGGGTTCGCTGATGATTTCGCGAAGAACAAAACTTTTCCGGGGCAATACTCGGCCATGCTGGCAGTCAGCGGATCGTCCGCATTCAGGACTGCATAGCCGGTCGAAGCGACGGATTCGACAATCACCCGTTTGACTCGTGCCAATTGTTCGGCAGTATCGATTCCATTGATCCCCAGATGGTCTCCGTCTGCGATATTCGTCACTACGGCGGTGTTGCAGAGGTCAAAACCGAGCCCTTCACGCAGGATTCCGCCGCGAGCCGTCTCCAGCACGGCAGCTTCGACAGCGGGGTTTGCAAGAATCGTTCGCGCACTTTTTGGGC
>JBAXBD010000041.1:0-17933 GCA_037142165.1 Schlesneria sp.
ATGTTGGGTGTCACAAGTCGACGAAGTCCGGCCGTACCATAAGTCAAAGGATTAAGCCGAATGACCCATGAAAGCCAACCTGATTCCGGTGCCGGAAAAAATGACCCGGAAAGAAGCCACATCGGCATCAGAAATACGCTCATGATCGCATGAAATCCATGCGTCGAATCCATTGGCCATGCAATCAAATACCCGAGTGAAGTCAGTGCAAATGCCACCAACGCAAGGTAAGCGAGCACAATCGGCAAATTGAACCACGTCAGTCCCGTGGAAATGGGAGGCGAAAGTCCAACAACTGCAAGCAACGGTCCGATTGCCAGAAATAACACGGCTTGCATGACCGCTAAGATCGTTCCGCCGAAAACCTTCCCTAATACGATGGCCAGCCGCGAGACAGGAGCCACCAGAACCCCCTGCAAAAATCCTTCGCGACGGTCTTCAATGATCGAAATGGTCGAAAAAATCGCGGTAAACATCACGATCATGACCGCGACACCGGGGAAAAAATATTCCTGATAGGAAATCCCGGCAGGTCCTCGAAACGAACCTTGCAGACCCGCTCCAAACAAGATCCAGAAAATGAACGGTTGCCCCAGAGCACCGATAATCCGCGTCCGCTGCCGAAAAAATCGGACGAGCTCGCGCAACGCCAGGGTGTAGACCGCCAATCCGATGGAAGGTTGGGCGTGCGCAACGTCACCATTTGAGTCATTGATCGATTCAGAAATCGCAATCGCTTTTGACATAATCTTCTTGAATCACTCGAGCTCAAACAGGTTCGTTTTCCCAAAAACGATGCCCCGTCCGCGAAATAAAAACGTCTTCCAAGGTCGGCTTCGCCAGCGAGATCGCCGTGATCTCACTCGGAAAAGCAGTCACAATATCTCGCAATAGTTCGTGTCCAGCGTTCCCTTCGATTCGGATCGACTCCCCTATTTGACGAGGGGTCAATTGAAAGCGATCGGTCAGTTTTTCAGCGAGCGATTTTGGGTCTGACGATTGGATCGTCAGGCAGTCCCCTCCGACTGAAAGTCGCAACTCGTCAGGCATTCCAATCGCAACCAGTTCTCCTTTGTGCAAGATTCCCAATCGATCACACCGATCAGCCTCTTCCATCAGATGCGTTGTTACCAGAATTGTAGTCCCCTCGTCGCGACGTAACCGTGACAAATATTCCCACAAGTCATGGCGAGCACCAGGGTCAAGGCCTGTGCTGGGTTCATCCAGCAACAGGATTCGAGGACGATGAAGCAAGCTTTTCGCCACTTCGACGCGGCGCTTCAGTCCGCCAGATAAAGCATCAACCAGATCTTGAGCACGGTCTTTCAAGCCCAATCTGTCCAGCAGTTCGCTGATACGCGATTTCGCGGTTTGACCGGAGAGACCATAAAGATGTGACTGATGTTTCAGGTTTTCCGTAACGGTCAACTTCCCGTCCAGGCTCGGCGATTGAAACGTTACTCCGATCAGTTGACGAACTGATCGAGACTCTGTGGCAATGTTCTTGCCGAGAAGAGTTGCGGTACCAGACTGGACCGGAAGAAGTGTTGCCAGCAGGCGAAATAGAGTTGTCTTCCCACCACCGTTCGGGCCGAGCAATCCAAAGATTTCGCCAGCCGCAACCGTGAAGCCGATGCCTCGCAGCGCTTCACGATCCCCGTAAAGATGACGAAGATCGGAAACACGAACAGCAATGCTATCTGACATCACATCCTCAATTGGACTGGTCAGTGGTGGCCACCCTGGTGCGCAACAGCGGCTTCATGCTCTGGATAATCATGTAGTTGCGGGATGTCTTGGACGTAATAACTCGCACCGATATCTGGTCGCAACGACAGCGGAATCGCCAGGGCGATGATGGTCGTTGGGACAAGCAACAGATACTTCCAGGCTCGCTCAAACTTCAGGTGCATAAAGTACGCCATCACGCACAAAGCCTTCGCCACAGCGACGGCAAGAACGATCGCACCCAGCAAGATTTTGCTTGGCAAATGAATAATGTCGGCAACGACCGAAATCAAAGTAAACACGCACAAAGCACAAAATACTTTGAAATAGGTACTACCATGAGACTCATGATGTTCGTGATCAGACATGGCATTTGCTTTCAATTGAAAACCAACTGGTTGTTGGAGTATTTCCGATGGAGTTAAGGATTTCAAACTTTGCGCGAATGATCGAAATCAGATGATATACAGCAGAGGGAACAGGAAGATCCAGACCAGGTCCACAAAGTGCCAATACAGGCCGACGTTTTCGACAAAGGTCGCGTCTTTTATGCTCAGACGATGGCCCTTCATCAGGATCACCAGAAACATGTACAGACCGATAATCACGTGAATTGCGTGGAAGCCGGTCATGAGAAAGTAGTTTGAGGCGAACAGGTTTCCGTAAAGGATCGGATGAGCTGGACTGAGTCCGCTTGCTATTGGACCGAGTTCCTTATCCTTCAGCAACTCTTCAACTTTGCCATTAACTTCATCCAGGCTGACCGGATCGTATTTGCTCGATGGATTGTCTTCCTTACGGATGTCATCGAATTTAGCGTAATCCACTTTCAATGAAAGATTGCTGCGAACGTGTTCTTTCAGGCTCACATATTCTGCGCTGAGTTTCGAAAGTGCCGTGGCATCATTCAGTTGTTTCACTTCCTCCGGCGTCAGACCTTTCTCTTTTTTTTCTGTCAGTGCCGCAATTCGTGCATCCAATGAAGACTTTTGAAGTTCCCGTGTTTTTGGCACTTCTTCGCGAGACTTCGCGGCTGCGATTACCGCGTCCGCTTGCAATCGCTGATCAACAAGTTTGCCAAACTGATTGACAACCTTATCCATCGCCTGACGGTTGTTTTCAGGGATGTGTCCGGGAAGGATGTCGTGCTGAAACTTGCCGGCATATTCAAGGCTCTTAATGCCGAGGAACAAGCAACCGAGCAGCAGTGTGTAGAGCATGAATCGCCATGCTTTCGCGTACTGGTGTGAGAGCAAGCAGTCGTGCGAAACGACAACGAAATAGCTGGATACGATCAAGACAAACGTGTTGATCCCGCCGAACGCGATGTTGATATGCGTCACATGCGTATCTGTCGGCCAGCCAAGCGATCCCATGCGCATCACGATGTACGTGCCAATGAAGGCCGTGAAGAACATGATTTCTGTACCGAGAAATAACCACATCCCGAGTTTTGCATTCGTGATTGGTATACCCATCTTCAGGGTCGGAGCAGCAACAGCGTGTGTCATTTCAGTCTCATTCGCAACATAAGTCCTGACCGCCGGATGGAGTCGTGAGCGGGCAGTCAGCAGTGAAAAAATCAGGATTTAAAGTCGTTCAAGCAGTCTCAAGTGATCCCAGGTCAGCGTCAGCAGCAACAGTGGCAGGTAAATCAACGAGGTCCACAGCACACGCCGGGCACTCGTACGAGTTTCATTTATCGCGAAGAATACAGATGCCATCAGGTAAACAGATCCCAGCAGCATTGCAACAGTGTTGTATGTTGGACCAGCCAGGCCACAGTGGCTTGGAAGCAGGCTGATGGGAATAAGGCACAACGCATAAGTTACTGCGAGTAATCCTGTAATGTGTGGCAATGATTTTCCTCCGGGCAACATTCGCAAACCGGCCCGGCAATAGTCGTCTCGGTGTAGCCAGGCGATCGCAAAAAAATGCGGAAATTGCCAGACAAACAGAATCGCAAATAAGGCAAAAGCGTTAATGTCCAGCGATGCACCAGAGGCTAACCAACCCAGAACAGGAGGCAATGCTCCTGGAATCGCTCCGATAGCAGTGCATAGCGAGGTTACTCGTTTCAGCGGTGTATAGACGCCTGCGTACAACACGAATGTGATTGCAGTCATCAACGCCGTGATCATATTCACTGTCAGCGCCAGGTAGATCGTGCCGAAACACGCCGCAGCGAGCCCGAACACCAGGACTTCAAAGGGAGCGAGTCGACCGGATGGAAGTGGCCGATTCATCGTCCGCCGCATCCGACCATCAGTCTTCCTTTCAATCCACTGGTTCACTGCCGACGATCCAACCGCAACGACGGCGATTCCAAGACAGGCATGAAGCAGGGTGATCGAGACGGAAGCGGTTTCCATTCCTAGCACGAATCCGCACGATACGGTCAACAAAACCATTAACGAAATTCGCGGCTAGGCGATTTCGATATAGTCAGGTAAACGGGCAAAAACACAGGAAATCAGACTATCTGGCGCAGGCTTCGCTACGTCCGGACACACAGGCAGCGGAGAGATTGCACTCATGTGACAGCTCCCGCGACAGTGTTTGTAACGGAAACGGGATCTTGCTGATCCTCGTTCAGAGGCCTCAGTGCTTTGCAGCAAACGATCGTCAAGACGCTGGTCATCAATGTCAAAAGGCCAACAACCTTATGTAACGAGCAAATCACGATCTGTGGAACTGAATCCTGTTGCGCCACAACACCCCAGGAAGGAATACCATATTTAACATACCAGGTTGCTAGGCCGATTAATGACTGAGCAAGTGTGAAGCCGATGAGCGCTGTAGCACATCGACTGAGATAACTCGACTTGGCTCCGCGAACGGACAAGACGAATAACGCCGTGACAAACAGCACCACCAAAGCAAACCAAGGATGAATCATCCAGGCCCATGCGAATCCTTCATACTCTCGCAAATGTCGCAGAAAACCGCCCATAACATACTGAGCCAGCAGCGAGCCCAGCAATACATTTGCCGCGAGCGAAACCCTGCGACTGGTCACGTTTGAGCTCAATCGAATTCGCTGATCCCATCCCTTGCTCGTAATCAGAATCAGTACCGCCATCAAGCTGAATACAATTGCTGCGAAGTCACCGTGAACGAGAGCGAGTGTCTGCTTATCGAGTCGGACTCGGGCACCCCCCAGCATTCCCTGCGCGAACACCGCAGTGAATATTGTTGCAGCAACCAGTCTCACCTGCCCCCTTCGATCCAATACCCACGTCGCAATCACGAGAGACAGACTGAGCAATCCGATCACCATACCGGCCAATCGGTGACCGTGTTCCACGAACTGGTCCCGAGCCGAACTTAACCATGGGTAGGCCAGCATGTTATACCCATCAGACGATGGCCAGTCGGAAAAGACCATTCCGGCTTTTAGCGTCGTCACGATCGCTCCGGTCGTCACTGGCAATAACAAGGTTAGCGCGGCGATCAGCCACGCTAGACGATGTAGTAAGACAGATTGTGACGGTGGGTTCATCGGACGGTTTGACGTAATTAGAGGTCGAAAAATTTTCGTTAATGGTGTTCTTCTGCGGCAACGCGCTGTGCCAGCGGGACATACTCGGTCTGCATGAGGAAATCTTTGTCGCCACTGACCGGTGAGCCGTATTCGTAAGGACCGTGATAAACGACTGGCAGGACGTCGAAGTTGCCGTGTCCTGGAGGCGACGGAGCTGTCCATTCCAGGCCGTTCGCTCCCCAAGGATTGCGACCACATTTAGGGCCGAAATACATGCTGTAGAAAAAATTCCCCAACAGAAGGAACTGAGCCATTCCCATCAGGAATGCCGAGGCGGTCATGAACTGATTCAATGGGAGAAGATGTTCGAGATAAGGAAAGTGGTACGGGTCTGCATACCGACGGGGCATACCAGCGATACCGAGCATGTGCATTGGATAGAACGTGCAGTTAAACCCGATGAATGTCAGCACGAAGTGAATCTTGCCCAGCGTTTCGTTCATCATTCGGCCGTACATCTTCGGGAACCAGAACTGGATGGCTCCAAACACGCCGAACAACGTTGCACCGAAGATCACATAGTGAAAGTGGGCGACAATGAAATAGGTGTCATGGATGTAGATATCGACTGGAACGGCAGCCATGAAAATTCCGCTCAACCCACCAATAATAAACATCGAGACAAACGCGATGCAGTACAACATCACGGAGTTGAATTGCACACGACCACCCCAGATCGTTCCAATCCAGTTAAAAGTTTTAATTGCAGAGGGGAGCGCGATCATGATCGTACTCACCATGAATGTCATTCCTAATGCTGGATTCATACCGCTGATGAACATGTGATGTCCCCATACGATGAATCCCAAGCCCGCGATGGCCGCCATCGAGTAAACCATCGGCTTGTAGCCGAAAACAGGCTTACGGCACATGCATGCCAGCATGTCCGAAACCATACCCATCGCGGGTAACAGCATGATGTAAACAGCGGGGTGAGAGTAGAACCAGAACAAATGTTGCCACAACAGCGTCTGGCCGCCGCCAACCGTCGGTGGTGCATTATTTACAACGATGCCGGACGGAACGAAGAAGCAAGTTCCAAGCATCCGGTCGGAGACCATCATGAAACCAGCAGCGGTCAGCACGGGGAGTGCAAACGCCTGGAGGATTGCAGTGATAAACATCGACCAGATCGTTAGCGGCATTCGGAACAGTGTCATCCCAGGTGCACGCATATTGATAATCGTGGTCATATAGTTGACCGAACCCATCATCGATGAGACGCCGACGAAAGTCAGTCCGAGGAGCCACAAGGTCTGGGCATCACCCGAACCGGGAGCAGCCTCTCGCAAGAGCGACAGTAGTGGATATGAAGTCCATCCTGCGGCAGGACCACCACCATACATAAAAAAGCTTGCGCCGAATAAGAATATTGCCGGCCACATGAACCAGTAACTCAGCATGTTCAAGGTCGGAAACGCCATATCATCCGCACCAATTTGCAAGGGGATGAGAAAGTTGCCGAATGCACCTGCCAGGACAGGGATAATCACCAGGAAGATCATCACGGTCGCATGCATTGTGAACAGCATCGTATACGCATCAGGGGAAATCTGACCTCCGTCTGCTCCGAAAACCATATCGCCAAAAACTGGCATCCGCTCCCAAGGTCGGGCCAACTGCCAACGAACGGCGAGCGCAAGTGCACCCCCGACCATCATCATAAAAAGCGTCGTGATCAGGAATTGCTTTCCGATCATCTTATGATCAGTGGAAAACACATACTGGGAAATGAAGCTTTGCTTGTGAGCATGATCGTGGCCATGACTGTGATCGCCATGATCAGCGTGATCTGCATGATCAAGTGTAGGATTGAGGGTGCTCATAATCTGTCTGCTTTTCGTTCACTTCGACGTTGGAATGTATGCAGCCGGTTTCAAAAAATTATTATTCCGCTGGCTTCCGGTAGCCGTCATCAAATTGTTCAGCCGAGGCTTTGTCTTTCCACGCTTCAAAGTCATCAGCCGATTGCGCAACCAGCTTCGCCTTCATCTTGTAGTGGCCCCATCCGCACAATTCCGCACAAAGCATCTCATAATCACCAGGCATCGTCGCATCGAACCACACCGGAATCATCTTTCCTGGCACGGCGTCCTGTTTCACGCGAAGCATGGGGACGAAGAATGCGTGCTGCACGTCGTCGGTCCGCAATGTGATCGAGACCAGGCCACCCGTAGGAACATGCAGTTCGTTCACGGAGTAAATATCATCCGGTTGCGGGGTTGGTTTCAGCGGCTTGCCGTTGGCAGGATAGCGAATCCGCCATTCGAATTGGCGAGCGGTTGCCTCAGCGACGACAGTGATGACCTTCGGAGAACCATCCTTCTCCTTCGCAAAACCCTTCATGCGATATTCAGCCCAAACATCTAGCTGATAAAGAGCGATGAACAACAGCACGGCCGATGGTACGATCGTCCAAATCACTTCAAGGCTGTGACTACCGTGTGAGAACCAGACCTTTTCATCTGGCTTGATCGCCGCACCCCGCCAAAGGGCATAGCCCAATGCGGCACTCGTGCCAACAAACGTCACTGAGACAATCACCAGAATCAAATAGAACAGGTCATCGATCTTTCCACCGAGCGTCGAATAAGCATTTCCGTCACCAGGAAACCACCAATGCATGGCAGGGGAAATCCAGGAAACGATGAATATGATCACTGAAGTCAGGGTGAAAAACACTGCCCAAAACTTGCCCACGATAATTGCCTTATGTCTTTTGTTGGAGTCCTGGTAATCGCCCGCCTTGATGTCTTGTTACTAAGCCTGAATCCGTTCTTCAATCGATCCGCTCACAGAGAATCAATTTCGATTGGACTTTCACTTATACATCAGCGATGAAGACTTTTCCCTGATCCGCACGATTTCAATTTGCCGGTTTCTCTTCGTTATTCGCCACGACTTCCGCAGGATGCTTGACAGCAGTCGGCTGTTTCGGCTGATACGGAAGACTCATTACATAATTGACGATATCCCAGACTTGAGGCTCTTTCAGCACTGTATCGCCGAAAGCTGGCATTGGTGTACCTTTAATGCCGGCACGAATCCGACGGAACAGGTCGAGTGGTCTACGACCACCTCGATATTGTCCGCTCGTCAAATTGCGGGGCTTCAAAGGATTACCCCATTCATCGTGAAGTCCCCGATTCGGATACTTCACACTCGTGCCTGGTTTGTCCCAGAAATCCTCCGTTGCCGCACCATCACCCCGACCAGTCGGGCCATGACACGTATAGCATTTTGTCGTATTGGACATATACAGCAATCGTCCACGCTCGCGGGATTCGGGAGTGTCCTCGACTCGTTGAGTTGTCGGAACAACCAGAACATCCGGCGTTTCGGCCTGAGTCCATGCCGCAGCAAGCAAGTTAGCTGTTTCTTCAATCGCTCCGTCAAATTCTTTGTCATCGACATATTTCTTGAATGCTGTTCCGGCGGATTTTATCGCCTTGGACAAATTCATTGGCTTTTCTGCTTCTTCTTTGTTCTTCTTTTTCTCAAGGTAAGACTTTTCTGCCTTGTCGGTCGCATCCTTAATAGCCGTCTGTGAATAATCATTCGTCAGTTCTTCGACGAATCGCTTTTCAAATTCTCCCCGAATCGCAAGCCACCGAACGTACTCAACGACTGCGGTTGTTTCTCGTTCCCCCAACAAAAGGAACGACGGCATGTATGTGCCAGGGATTCCGTACTTAACGACACGATGTAAATCGTCCCGGGTTGCCTTCTCTTGAGATTGCGTCGAAGTGAACTTGAATTTACCGTTTCGATAATCACGAGGACGAGGATTCAAAAATTTACCCGTCGGCCCATTCCCGTCGCCCGTCACTCCGTGGCAATGCATGCAGTTCTTCATGTAAACCACACGGCCAAGCTGCATGTCTTCGCCAAAACCAACGACAAAACGGTCGCCAGTGGAAGCAGTACCGGCGCCACTCGCCAGTTGCAGTGTTTTCAGCTCGGCGCTAAAGCCTTTTACTGACGTTTCCGCAGATTTCCCACCTGCTTGTGATCCGGAAACCCAAAGTAGAGGAGCATTCCTGGAAATCTTGCTGGAGTCTCCCTCAAGTGTCACTGCGACAGAACCAGAACTCCCCTCTGTCGAAGTAACAGTGCCTTTTACTCCTCCATAGTTAATTGGGAAGCGTTCCCACGCAACCAGAGTTTCGGGAGTGCCGAAGTCCTCAGTCAGTGTCTTAATGACTGCCTTATTCGCCTCGGAAATCAGGTCGTCCGTCGTGGGTCGATATTTGAAGACGGCCTGCGGCCCATTGCCACATCCCAAATTCATAACCGCCAGACCGAACGTGACCAGCACGGAAGAAACCGTACGTGAGCAACGTGGCATCGATTTCGGTAGATTGTCGCGAAGCATTATCTGCACCGTCAGTGCTAAAACGTCGAACCCAGATTTATACACAACCCAATTGATGGGCTCATTTTCCCAGTTGGGAAGGCGTTACCTTAATTGTCAAATCATTGTCACCCGGCTTGATCGTGACGACGAGCGCTTTTTCAAGCAAGCCCGAAGCCTCATGCCAGACCTTGAATTCGTGCTTACCCGACGGAAGGTCCTTAATCTCAAACTTACCGTCCTCACCGCTGACCACCGCAAATGGATGGTCGATTGGTAAATGATAAGCATTCATCCAAGGGTGGATGTCACAACCAACTTTAATCGGTTCTTGCTCGGCTTGCTTGTATTCCATCGGTACACCGACTGCATTATTCTCACCGACGACGGAATTGAACTGCACCGTTTTCTTCCCATAAGTATGCGTATTATGGGCAACCGCATCACTGTTCAGAATCTTAACTGTTTGTCCAACACGAGCAATCATCGCATGAGGCTTGAAGACGCATGCCTTCTGATCGAAGATCAAACTTTCACCCGGAACAGGATTTGAGGATTTCGGAGCTTTTTTCAGATAGATAAAGACGTTGGCCAAACCACCATCTTTTACCAGAATTGTCTCGTTTGGTGCCTCAACAGCCGCGCAGACATCCTTGTCCTTGACATCGCTTCCTTTAAGGTACAACGGGGGGAGTGGTGTGAAAGGTCCTGCGAATTCCACCTTGCCACGAAGCGTTCCGACCCCCTCAGTGGACGCCGTTTCAGAAGTTTCGGCGACACCCGAATTCTTCGTCTCCGACGAATCCCCACCCACGGTACTTGGTTTGTATTTTACAGTTGGCTTCAGGTTCGCGCCGTTGACCAGTTCACCACAGCCAGAAGTCAGCAACACCGTAGCTGATAAGAAAAACCCAACTGTTACCGATGCGATGCGATGGTTTATCACGGTCATCGGATTTCCAAAAACTGGCAACAGCATTATTGTCCACCTCCTGCCGCAGGAGCGGATGGGGCAGGTTGTGAAACTGCCTTGCCTTCGCGTTCCAACAATTTGTGATAGTTCATCAATGCATCTCGCAATGAAATCGTCTGCTTCAACCCATCGTCGCCAAACTGCTCGGGATACCGAGGCTGTGCACCTGGTCCCTGCGGAGGCAAAGGTACCGGCATGGACGTGTATGGTGTCAGCCAATTTGGCTTGTACAACCACAGGAGTGTCCAATCTGGACGGAGCCGATCTGCAGCCAAATCGAGGTTTGGACCACGAATGTCTTTTGCTGGATCTGTGATTTTTACCTGGTTTCCACCGACAGAGTGACACTTGATACACAAAGGAACATTCAGCATCTTCCACGATTCAGAAAGATAATCATTCGTCTTCGCAGGAAATGCAGCATGGAATTCGGCATCACGCTTTTGAAGATAACCGGGCTCCCGCTCCGCAATCAGTTGATATGGGTATGGGGTACCATCGACTGCGGCAAAGTAGTTCGCCAACGACTGAGCCTCATCGTCACTCATATTGAACCGTGGCATGCGAAGTACCGTCGTGTGGCGAATCTTCCCGGGATTCTTCAGGAAGTTGAATAGCCATGGGGTCTGTACCTTAATTCCTTCTTTGTAAAGCGGCGGAGGTGCCATTTGCCAAGCCAAAGATCGTTCTTTTGCCTGCTGAGTATTCACCAGGCGATCAACTAGCCATTCGGCATATTTGCCACCCCGAGTTGGCAATAAAGCATCCAGATTCGCTGCTGGGAAAATAAACTTATATGTAGGAAGGAAATCTTTCCCAGCCAGCTTCAGTGTCTCCCAAAGCTCAACGACGTACTCTTGATCTTCAGGCGAATCTTCAGGGTTTGGTGCACTGGTTACCAAACCATGCAGTTCCAACATCGACAGTGTCTTCTTTTCGCCGTCAATGGTCACCGTCTTCTTGGCGCCGGTCAGACCGTTGCGAGGAGGTCGCAATGCCATCAGCAATTTAACCGCCTCAGGATACTCACCTGAAGTATCAGTTGCTGCCAGACTGTCAACATCTGCCGCGTAACGAATCTTAGGCATTTCCAGAATATGGCAACCAGAACAGTTATACTGCTCGATCAGTTGCTCGCCACGAATCTTGGCTCCCGCTGGCCCGGTCGGATTATACAGATATTCTGTTGCGGGAGGTTCAGCAATCAGACCAACAACAAACGTCGCAATTGCATCGATTTCGCTTTCAGACAGAGGAAACTTCGGCATCCGCAAGCGATCGTCGTAAGCCGATTTCGTTTCCACTGTCTTGTAGTCATAACTGCGTGGTTGACGCAGTTTTTGCCACAGGAATCCGGGTCGACCATGATGAGTCAAGCTTTCATAGTAGAACGCAGCAGACAATTCGCGGTCTTTATCCTCTTCGTTCTTGAATTCATTTCGTTTCGCCTGCCCGATCCCTTGTTCAACGCGGGAAAACATCGAGCCGTCAGGACTAATTCGTAACGTCTCAGATTTGCCATCTCGCAACACTGTAACTGTTGCTTCTTCTCCTACGACAGTCCGGCTAAGGCGATCCTGCAATTCAGCAGGCGTCTTCACGTCAACTCCATTGAAATTCAGAATCACATCGTCCAATCTCAACGAGTCACCGCTTGGGCCATGTCCTGGTTTGATATTGGATACTCGGGCGCCCGTCTTCGATTCCAGCTTCAACCGCGCAACTTGCTTGTCGTCAATGGCTTCAAATTCAACACCCAAGCCGGGGTTCCCATGGTGATGCAGATACTCATGAATATGTTCAAATGCTAATCGAGAACGATCCTTCTTGCCCCAATCCTGCAATGCCGTACCGACTGGTCGACCATTTTCGAACTTTGGAATCTCATGACAGCCATAGCAACCGTACTTTGTGATCGTCTTGCGACCCACATACGTCAGTTTACGTTGCTTCCACTCTTCTGGCGAAAAATCCACTTCTTTTGAGAGTTCAATTTCGTCGGTCTTAATATTCTCAGCAGGAATAGGGTATTTCCCGGTCTCAAGCAGCTTCGTGATTTGGTCTGAGGTCAATATCTTCGTTAACATCGATCGGATCAGCGAATCCAATGCGGAATCATCGACTACTGGAGTCTCATAAGTCGCCGTTGGCTTAAAGCTTGCAGGTTCCCCATCGAGCTTGAGGAGGAACGCGGCAATATCGGCCGCTGGATCAATCGTACCGTTGGCTGTCGTCTCGGCATCGAGATAAAGATTCGGCATCTTCGTGCGGGCATGGTATCGCTCAGGCTCACGAATCCATGTGTAAAGCCAATCGAATCCCGCCTTGCCCGCCTTCAGCTTGCCGTGTATTTTCGAAAGTTCTGGACCGAATGTTGCATTCATTCCAGGCACATCTTCATGCGAGTGGCAAACGACGCAACCTCGAGTCGCGAACAAGTTCTGTCCACGCGCGGCATCAGGCTTGTATCCCTCAGCGGGTGACAGAGTGTCGAAGGTTGCTGAATTTGATTGGAGATAATGTGCAACCGCAGCGATTTCGATTGGCGTATATTTTTGTGCCAGCGAATCCCTCTGGTTGTCTAACCCGAAAAATTGTGGCATCTTCGTGGTTGGACGGAATCGCTTCGGTTCGGCAGTCCAGTGGGCAACGAAACCGACATCGGATTTGGAAGCGGAGTACTTCAGCGACGGGCCGACCTTCCGCATCTTACCTGCAACTTGCAACGGATCCTTCGCGATTTTTTCTGCTTCTTCGGGTGTTGACGGTTCCAGTCGCAAATCAGGCCCAACGATTTTTGTACCGTCATAGCCGGAAATTTCATGGCACCCGAAACAACCATAGGTCTTTACAAGCTGGTAACCTTTGAAGACCTTCGGAGCAGTTGCTCCAAACTCTTCGTTGACGCCTAGCTCTGTTACATTCACATGACACTTGATGCAGCCCGATTCCTGGAATCGCTGGGGATACATCGGATGTTCCCAATAGTGGTTGTCAAACCACTTATAATCGTGCTCCCACTTCGCCATTTCCGCAGGATCATTTGGTGTATGTGAGGCGTTCGTGAACGATGTTCCCGAACCTTGGCCTTCATGGCACACCGTACAACCAAATTTTGGCAGCGGATGGGGGCTGGCAGAGGTCAAGTAGAGATCGAGACGAGGATGCGACGCGTACGGATGAGGATAATTTCCATCCTTTTCTTCTCCATGCGGATAGGCTGGAGTATTTCCGGCATTCACCGAATCGATCATTGCATGGCAAGTTCGACAACGATCAAACCGCGCAACCTTTGACATACCTCCCAGATCAATTTCGAGTTTGGGCATCCAATCTTGGGTAATACGCTCGCGACCATTGAAACCGTCGACAATCGGAAGCTGCATTAGTTGCAACTTAAGGCTCTTCAGAGTTCCATCGAGACCAGTCGACTTACCTTCCCAGTTCGTCTTTTGAGGAGCAATCTTATTAAGCGATGCATCAATCAATGTGATTTCCGCTTCCGCAGCCTTCTTAGCAGCTTCGGCTGAATCGCGATCAGCGGTAAGTTTCGAAAGGCTGGCTTTGGCGTTATTCGTTTCGAACGAAAGCTGAACAAATTCAGCCTCTTTCTTCTGTACATCAGCTTCGATCGCGGAAAATTCGGACTCCAGTTTCTTCAATTGGGGTTCAGCCAGATTGTTGCTCACCGCCAAATTGTAATTCGCACGAACGACATCGCGTTCGGCACGGCGCAATTTTAATGCGCGCATGTGGTTATCAAGCTTGTCTTTAGCCTCTTTGGCTTCCATTTGAAGCTTGGCGAGCTCATCATTATGGGATTTGATGGCTTCTTTCGCCGAATCGACTTTCTGAGTCAGAGCCTGAATGTTTTGTTGGAACGCAGGATCATTCTTGATCCTGGTTTCACGAGACTCGTCTCGCTTTGCCTGATAAGCAAATGCCTGACGCTGAAAGGTCCGCCATTCATCGTTGTAATCGGCCCACATCATCCACAAGGTGACCACGAACAGGAGCGCCGCACTGGCGAAAAACACCTGATGCATCATCTTGGGACTGCGAAGATAATCGTCGGTCGCCGGCATGATACCGAACCCATCCTTATTGTGTCGTCAGCGGATCAACATGTCGCTCAATTACGAATGTCAGTCTCGCGGAAATCGATCAAACGCCATCAAATATTGAAGAACCACTCCGGAATGGCAACGATGTATTTTAGATTCACTGCCCATCGCAAAACCATCTTGATCGGCAAGGACATCATCATCAGCATCAGGTTGGCCAAAACCATATAACGCAAGAAACCCATCCTGACAAAAAACTTCTTGAAGACTGTTGCTGCCAGGATATTTGGAAGTACAACGAGATAAAACGCAACAGCCGCCAATCCCAACCATTCCCGCAAGAGGATAATCGGAGCCTGTTGTGCAAAGGTCGCCCCAGGTGGAACCACCGGAAGCGGTCGACCAAGACCCTTAATCCAGAACAATTCGGACAGGTTGATGTTGTTCAGCAATTCCAGCTTGTGAACATCCCAGAATTCGTAGGGGCTGAAGAAGTTCCAGTTCGGACCTCGCAGGAAGGTCCCGAGAACGATCATTGCCACCCACAGCGGCAAAAACCCGAACAAAAATGTCGAAACCGCGAACTTGCGTTCATTGAATGAATAGTAGCCGTTTCCTGCTTTATTGAAGTCGATGTAAGGAATCGCCATCAGGCCAACGAGGATCACGCTGGGGAGCACCACTCCAGCCATCCACGGATCGAAGTAGACGAGCATTTCCTGAAGGCCGAGGAAGTACCAGGGGGCTTTTGAAGGATTCGGGGTCTTTGCCGCAGACGCTGGTTCTTCTAGGGGCGCTTGAAGAACAATACCCCAGGCAATTAGCACGGCTGTTAACAGAACCATACAAATAAGTTCTGAATAGACGAGATCCGGCCATGTCAAAACTTTTTCGTTGTTTTCCTGTTCAAAAAGCGGTCGCCCGGACGCGATCCGTTCGTCGTTATCAACCGCCTTTTTGAAGTACAGCCATGTGAAAAAGGCCACGATGTAGAGCATCGCGACGATGGGCACATTATCAGGTTTCCCTACGATTTGACGGAAGTCATAATCAGTCACACTCAATGCGAGAAACAGGATCGAGAAATTCAACAAGATCCATCCCGCTGTGGGTGTTGTCCACCACTTTCTGAGGACGATCATCAGGACATACAAAACAGTCGAACCGATAAAAAAGGCAACTGGATTAGAAGCTCGATTAATAGGTTCCTTCAAAATCTCGGGCATCTGCAAAGAGAATTGCTGAGGATTATTCGAGCCAGTCAAGTGGGTGATAGCAACCATCAGCAACATTCCGGCATAGACAGCCCAAAACGCCGCGACCGGAATTTGCTCCCCTTTCCCCAGAATTCCGCCGAGGCTCAGGCGAAAGTTGCCATCAAGGGCGTAGCTGCGCCGCACCCAGTAGGCATTCATCAGGAACATCAACAGGTAAACCCACCCCAAGCCATAGATGACCGAGGATGTGAGATCGGGATTATGCGTTAAGTGAGTCATAGTACTTGTTGTCTGCCACCCAGCAGTATGAGTGAATCATGTTTCCAGTAAGTCGCTATTCGACGAAACCCAATACCATTCACGATGCCAGATACGTCATTACAACGGTTGGCTGATACCACCATCCTTACGGACTCGCCAAAAGTGAATCGCGATCAACAGCGACACCACCAGCGGGATGGCGACACAGTGAAGAATGTAAAACCTGTTCAGTGTCGCTTCCCCGACGAATCGACTACCCAGGAGCAGGAAGCGAGCATCGCTACCATTGGTAATCAGGTCATAGCCGCCAATATTCAACAGTTGAGCTCCAGGGCCTTCGTAACCGAGAAACGGCGTCGCACGAGCCATGTTTGAACCAACGGTGATCGCCCAGATCGCCAGTTGATCCCAGGGTAACAGGTATCCCGTAAACGATAAGAGCAATGTAAGCACAAGCAGTAAAACACCGATAACCCAGTTGAATTCTCTTGGCGGCTTATAACTTCCGGTGAGGAACACCCGGTACATATGTAACCAGACAGTGATCACCATCGAGTGGGCAGCCCAACGATGCACTTCTCGCATAATTCCCAGAGTTGTCACGTCGCGCAGTGCCAAAATATCGTTAAAGGCAAATTCCAGAGTTGGGGGGAATAGAACATCAGCAATACGCCAGTGATCGTTTCCACCAGAAACAGGAAAAAGGTGATTCCACCCATACACCACGTGTACGAGAGAGCAATCCCCTGCTGCTTGATCGACACTGGATGCAAATGCAGGAAAAAATTGGTGAGCATCACCACTACGCGGTTGCGGCGATCAACCGGTGCAGGGTGCCGAAAGATGCTCTTCCAGATCTGCGAGCCGCGAATGTAGTCACCAACAGACATCGAACGATCCCCGGACTGAATCCCACCAAACTCAAACAACACAAAGCAGGCTCTTGGAGCAGAAGCTCAGACCACTTCAACATAGGAAGTTGTATCAGTCCACTGGCCCATTTCTTCCTGGAATTTCACGCTCTTATTCACTTCGAGCATTCCGTCTTCAGCAATTCTCAAGCCCATCCGCTCAAGCGGACGTGGAGCTGGGCCTTCGAAGTTGATCCCCGTCATATAAAAACCAGACCCATGACATGGGCATTTGAATTTCTGCTCGCCGTCCAGCCAGTTTGGCGTACAACCCAAGTGAGTACAGACCGATGCCAGTGCGAAAATCATGTTTCGACCTTCGTATTGATCTGTATGCACGACCCAGATCCCAAACTGGTCTTTCCACTTGTTTGAAACGGTATTCAATGGGTAATCCGAAAGTGGACCAACCTTGAACTTTGATGGTGGTTCGACCAGCACATTTGGAAACATGAATCGTGCAATCCCAAGCGTTCCAATTCCACCAACGCTGGCGAGAGCTGCCCAAGCCGCCATGAATGGAGATAAAAGAGCACCCCAGGACAGTGCACCGACAGCAATCAAAAGGCTATTTTCAAAGAGATAACCCAGAACAAAGCACATCGAACTGAAACAGGCCACTGTGGCGAAGCTCGCCATACCGCGTCGAACCGCAGCGGGCTTTGCTTTCCCAGCCGCAACGGGTTTTGCCGGCATTGGCGGGGCTGCCACCGGAGCGGTTGATTTCGCAGGTGCAGCCACTGGGGCTGCTGCAGAACCACCGGCCGCCTTCGCCTCACGCATTTTCTGAAGCATTTCCTGAGGCGAAAGCTTTGGTCCCGGGGCTGCCGCAGTCGATGGTGCCGGCGTCGAGGCAGGAGCTGTACTCGCAGCCGTAACAC
>JBAXBD010000042.1:0-17839 GCA_037142165.1 Schlesneria sp.
AAGAAACACACGAAAGACACGAAAAAATCAGTCGAGGCGAGCGTAAGCCCCCGGATTCTTTTTTCGACACAAGCTTCGCGGCGAGCGAAGAAACAAATCGTTAATACTAACTAAGACTTTTTAATGCCTCTTACGCGATATGCCCCTGAGATCTCCTTTCCCCCTTACGCCTTCGTACCTGGAAAGCATCCTCATCCTGTCACCGATTCTCGCGGTCACAGCTTCGGGCATTCACACGTCGTGCCAGATCCGTTGGATTCCTATTGGCCACGGAACTCAATTGAGTTTCTTTCGGCCGTTGATCTCTTCAATGCAGGTTACTACTGGGAAGCCCACGAAGCCTGGGAAGGGTTATGGATCGCTGCCAGTCGCAAGGGTGAGATCGCTGATTTTCTGAAGAGTCTGATCAAACTGGCTGCGGCGGGTGTGAAGGCACGCGAGGGCCAAATCAATGGAGTCCAGCGCCATGCACGGCGGGCTTTCGAGTTGCTCAAGTCGCTCCAAACCAAACGACCGCCGGATAACGGAAGCTTTTGCGGTTTGAACCTCGATGACCTGATTCTCGGCGCACGCTTATTAGCAGATCAACCAATCGTCGATGACACACCCTCGACAACTGGTCGAGTTGTGATTCCTATTCGACTGACGCTTAGCGATCTTGACCATGTTTCAACGTAGGCATATACCACGCCTTCATATCAATAAGGGAGGACGCCCAAATCCCTCGGATCGTCCAAATATATTTCACGATTTCGACCGTCGGCGCTTAATCCTTTCTCAGTCAAATACGATCGTCATTAAAATTAAAGGAGGTGGTTCGTGGTTCGCTTATATCAACCCTCCTTCGATTCCAAAGCTGTCACTGGCCTGAAATACCCCGGTCGATTGCTGAAACAAATACTGGTCGGTCACGGTTTACGATTCGGTGGTCGTGTCCTTGTCGCAGGTTGTACGGACGGCGAACTGGTCCCATTCCTTGATGGGCTCGGATATCACGTTGATGCGATCGACGATTCCTCGGATGTCATCGACGACGTGCGACAGAAATTTCCTCAATTCAATTTTCAATTGACGCAACTCGATGAATCGTTTCCGGTTGCCAACGATGAATTCGATCTGGTCGTCGTCCAGGACTTATCCGTTTATCGCAATAATTTGCTCGATCTGCGGACTCGAACTGCAACAGCGAATCTTCTTTCCTGCTTGAAGCCAGGTGGTGATCTGGTCTTCATCCGAAAAGAACGGCCCTCGGATGGCGATGTTTCAGAACACGGTCCGAAATGCTGGAAGCGGCATCTCGCCTGCTTTCCCGGTCAGTTCGAATCAGCGACTTACGGTGAATCGTTGTTCGAACGGTCCAATTGGGACTGGCTGTTTGGTACACGGGAACATGGCAATTTCTTTACTGTGACCCTGCAATCTCCGCCTGAAAAGCTGCACCGAAATTTCTGGCGCGACTTCGGCAGACGAGGTCTCATGACCGGACAGGGCCTCTGTTGCCAGTTGAAAACGGTTACAGAAGGGATTCGTCGCGCTGCGTGACTTGCGGCTTGAAACGGCCGGCGGCGAGTACGTTGTCAAAATCTGAATCAAGAATCTGTGCCACCGCTTCGGAGAAGCAGCGATTTCACGTTCTGCGGCTGAAAGAGCACTGTTTGTCTGAAGACGGTCATACAGTGGCACCCTGATTCAGAACTTCAGAAGATTGACAAAGGAATCGTCAATTCCACGCCGGTTCATTGATCTTGTCGGCAGGCTTTGCTGAAGTCATGTGGTCAGAGCCACGGGCTGAACTATGATCAATCAGCCCTCTTCGAAAATGTTTCGAGCGCAAAGTCCGTCACCGTTTCTCAATTAATGAAGCCTGTCCATGGTTTATCTCAACTGCATCTATACCAAAACAGGTGATTCCGGCGAGACTTCACTGGGAGACGGTCGGCGAGTTCCCAAGACGGATCAGCGAATCGTGGCTTATGGCACGGTCGATGAATTGAATTCGGTGCTTGGATGCGTACTCGCCGTCGGTCCATCGGCAGACATTGTTCACATGTTGACATTGATTCAGAATGATCTTTTCGACGTTGGAGCCGACCTTTGTGTTCCGGAAACCGACGAGCCGCCAGCCTATACCCCTTTACGAATGACTGGCGAGCAAGTGTCACAACTCGAACGCTGGATTGATTCTGCTACCGAAAGACTGCAGCCATTGACGAGTTTTATCCTTCCGGCAGGCTCCGTCGCCTCGGCAAATCTGCACGTGGCTAGAACGGTTTGTCGTCGAGCCGAAATCGAAGTGATTCGACTGGCGCACGTCGAACGGATTAATCCGCAGGTCCAAATCTATCTCAATCGACTTTCTGACCTGCTTTTTGTGGTTGCACGGTTGGCCAACGACGACGGAAAAAAAGATGTTCTCTGGGTCCCAGGGGCGAATCGAAACGCGGATCCACAACCAGCAAAATAGAAAACCCCATTGACCCGCACTGGTCAGGACCGAAGAATCCAAATCTGATTGCGCCGAAAAACTTCTCGATGCCAAATGTGACAGACGGGTTCTCAAATGCCTTCTCCGAATGATCAAGAGTCCGATCCAACCCTGGAACAGGATGACCGATTCCCATCCGGACCGTGGGAAGGATATTTTCTGCAGCCCGGATTGTCCGGTCGTCAGACGATGGAACTCTTTTTAACCTTCCGCGAAGGGAAAATGCGGGGTGAGGGTCGAGACATCGTGGGGGAATTCTTAATCAGCGGAAGCTACGAACGAGATTCGGGTAACTGCTGGTGGTCGAAACGATACCTCGGAAGACACGACGTGGCGTACCAGGGTTATAACGAAGGCCGAGGAATCTGGGGCGTCTGGGAGCTCAACCCGAGTTTCAAAGGGGGATTCCATATTTGGCCGCTCGGACACGGAAGTGGTGAAAGCCAGGACGTTTCGGAAGAGGCTGACATCCCCGTTCTGGTTGGAGTCGGCGCTGATTCTTTCGGATCGGAAACACTCGACGATTCCGATCCGTTTTCGAATTAGAATTCGCACAAAATTTATCAAACTCAAAGTCGTCAGTTCAGGCGAACTGGTTTCGCTTGCGGCAGGGCATCGATAGAATCACCGGGCGACAGAACTTCGTTTCTGTCGATTGAGGTTCCTTTCAGTCAATGCAATTCCGACGGTGCCAACATGACCGAATCGTTACGAGGTCGGTTTCTGATCGCAGCCAAACGGGTGCGAGACGATAATTTCTATAAGACGGTTGTTTTACTGCTTGAGCACGGCGAACAGGGTGCGATGGGACTTGTCATCAATCGCCCCTCGTCGATTAAGGTCGCTCATGCTCTGGCTGGCCACTTTGATCTTCCCGAGACTGACGACGTCGTCTATTGCGGTGGACCTGTCGAGCCATCAGCACTCGTGATCTTGCACGATGATTCGGCGTTTCAGGACGATAGTCCTTCGGTTTTGCCCGGATTATTCGTCGGCGGAAGTCCAGACGCGTTCGAACAGGTGATCGGAGAAGCGGCTGCCAGTGACAGCCTTAAACATTCGTTCCGTGTCTTTTCAGGTTACGCCGGTTGGGGAGCCGGACAGTTGGAAGGTGAAATCGCCCGAGGCGACTGGCTGAGCCACCCAGCATGTCGCGATATGGTGTTTCACGAAGACCCCTACGCAATCTATGAAACGATCTTGCAGAAGTTCTACTCAGCAAATCATATCCTGCCACATCGGGTTAAGGATGCCTCAGCAAACTGAACTCTAAAAAACTGAACCGTGGACTTTCGTCAATCGCGACTCATTGAAGACATGGCGGGAATCTTCCGAGGGGAGATTCTTTGTAACCCGCTTGCGCGAGCACTTTACGCTTCTGACGGCAGCCTGCATCAGATCACTCCATTGGGCGTAGCTCACCCCCGAGATCGAGACGATGTCGTGACCCTCGTTCGTTATGCCGCGGAAAATCATCTTCCGCTGGTCCCTCGTGGGGCAGGAACCAGCGTCGCAGGCGAAGCTCTCGGGCCAGGAATCGTGATCGACTTTTCCCGTCACATGCATAAAGTCGAGGAAATCGGGACGCAGACTGTTCGAGTCCAGCCAGGTGTTGTGCATAGCCAGCTCAATCAAGTACTGCGTGAATCAGGTCGTTATTTCGCTCCCGATCCGTCGAACACGGCGACAACCACGGTTGGAAGCATGCTGGCTCTTGATGCCGCTGGCTCCCATTCGATTCGAGTCGGTTCGACTCGAGACAACGTCGTCAGCATCGAACTTGTCACGGCAAAAGGGATCGGCTTCGAAGCAGCAACCGAAAAAGCATTCCAATCAATGTACAACGGGGCCGTCGAAGTCAGCAAACAGATGTTGGTGGATCGTCTCGCGATATTGCTCCACCGAAATGCCGATCTCATCAACGAAAAACAACCGGCCCGTCAAATACGTAATCGAGCAGGATATGTGCTGCGGGATGTGCTCACGGATCGCGAAGTCTCGCTCCCTCGATTGTTAATCGGTTCCGAAGGGACACTCGGACTCTTTACGGCGGCGACGCTGAAAACCTCAGCATTACCCGCTCACCGTTCTGCTTTGATGATCGTGTTCGAAACGATCGAGTCGGCAATTCAGGCGGTGCAGACAACTGCGGCACACCATCCGAGTGCCTGTGACCTGGTTGATCGCCGATTGTTAACGCTGGCTCGCGATCTCGACCCACGTTTCAGGGTCTTGATTCCGGCTGCTGCGGAAGCGGCGTTGATCGTCGAACTGACGGGATTCAGTCAGGCGGAAACAACACGAAGTGTCCGTGACCTGCTGCAAGCAATCAAAGAATTGCCGGACGCCGGTCACTCGGTATACGAAGCGACGACCTTCGACGAAGTTGAATTCCTGTGGTCTTTGCCAAATCGCGTGATCCCTCTTTTGAACCGGGTTCGTGGCGAAACATCGCCGGTTCCCATTGTGGAAGACATCGCAGTCCCGCCTGAAATGTTGCTTGAATTCGTCTCAAAAGCACGGCGTATCTGGCAAAAACATGAGGTGACGGCATCACTTTACGCCCATGCGGCGGTCGGCCAATTGCATATGCGCCCGTTCTTGCCGTCGCCGTTCGATCCTTCCCTGTTGGAGGAACTGGCACGAGATCTCTATCACGCGGCGATTTCGGTCGGTGGTTCGATCAGTGGCGAACACGGACTTGGTCTCTCGCGAACAGCCTTTCTGCAGTCGCAATATGGAGAACTGTACCGAGTCTTTCAAGAAGTCAAGACTCTGTTCGATCCCGATCATCTGCTGAATCCCAATAAAATCCTCAGCCACGATCCTCACCTGACGGTTAGTCATCTGCGTCCACAATCTGAAACGCAGGAACCACTGGTGGAACTACAACTCAAGTGGTCACCGGGAGAGTTTTCTGCCACCGCGATGGCCTGCCACGGTTGTGGAGCCTGCCGGACTCAAGAATCCGATTCGCGAATGTGTCCGTTTTTTCGGTCAGACCCTGCCGAAGAGCGGTCCCCTCGAGCCAAAGCCAATGCCGTTCGAGCGATCGTCGATGGAAGGCTTCCGCAACACGAGCTGGCGTCGGTCGAAATGCAGAAGTTGTCAAAACTCTGTTTTAACTGCAAACAATGTCATCTCGAATGCCCAACCGAAGTCGATGTTCCTCACCTGATGCTCGAAGCCAAAGCACAGTACGTAGCGGCCAATGGGCCGAAGACTCCCGAATGGTTTCTCTCACGAGTCCATGCCTGGAGTGATTTTCTATGTCGACTGTCGTGGCTCGTCAATCCGCTGCTAAACGCCAGAAGCTTCCGCTGGATCATGGAGCGAACAGTCGGTGTTTCGTGCCGTCGCAAGCTCCCTCCGTTCAGTCGACGGACCTTTCTGCATAATGCCCCACGGAAATGGTTATCACCACCCGCCTCGCTAAAAGACCCCGTTCCTGTCATCTATTTTGTGGACCATTATGCCAATGCGCATGATCCCGAACTGGCATTCGCATTTGGTCGAATTATCGAGCATCAGGGTCTGACATTGCATGTTCCTCCAACGCAAATGAGATCAGGCATGGCCATGATCTCGACCGGCGATCTGGAAGCGGCCCGTCCGTTAGCGATGACGAATGTTCGCATTTTGGCCGAATTCGCCCGTGAAGGTTGTCCGATCGTCTGTACCGAACCTGCCGCCGCTGTCTGCCTGAAGTTCGAATACCCCCGATTCCTTGATCACCCCGATGTCCAACTGGTTGCCGATCACGTTGTGGAGGCGGGAGACTTTCTCACCAGGCTGCAATCAAGAAATGAACTGCGAACGGATTTCGAGGGATTGCCGCATGTCGCAGCCTATCATACGCCATGTCATTTGCGTTCCCTGGGCCGGACCACGCCGCTACTTGAACTCTGTCGCTTGATTCCGCAGCTCAAGACATCAAATACTGACCACGGATGTTCGGGCCTCGCGGGAACGTTCGGTCTGACGAAAGCACACTTTGACGAATCACTGGCCATTGGTCGCAAGTTGATCGAACAGATGCGTTCCGACCAGATTGAATTCGGCATCACCGAATGCAGCAGCTGCAAACTTCAGATGGAACAACAGTCGACAACCCCGACGTTACATCCATTAAAGGTTCTGGCGCTTGCGTATGGTCTAATGCCGGAAATTCGCCGTCGTCTAAGACCAAATTACAAAAAGCGGCTGACATCCTGATTCGATCAGTCGCAGCCGATTTATTTGTGAAAGACCGAATCGGGATGCTGAAGTTCGTCCAGCATTCGGATCGTCTGTTGCAATAATTGAGGCAGGCCTTTGCCCGCCACGGACGAGATCCTCAGCACCGGTCGACCAATCCGTTCTTCCAGCAGTTCCGCTGCGGCATCAGCGTCTTCGAGTTCACACTTTGTGATGCAGACGATTTCCGGACGTTTGGCCAGTTCCTCGTCGTACAGCCGCAATTCTTCGCGGATGTTCAAGTAGTTTTCGATCGGATCGGTTTGATCGTCAGGCGCCGGTTCCACCAGGTGAATGAACATTTTTGTTCGTTCCACATGCTTCAGGAACTCATGCCCCAGTCCGACCCCGGCATGAGCACCTTCGATCAAACCTGGAATATCCGCCATCACAAACTGACGTTCCTGTCCCACTCGGACTATGCCGAGATTCGGATATTTTGTCGTGAAGGGATAATTGGCAATTTCAGGGGTCGCACGGGATAGTCGGCTTAATAAAGTCGATTTTCCGGCATTCGGCTTGCCGATCAAACCGACGTCAGCAATCACCTTAAGTTCCAGGACCACGTCGCGACGTTCACCCGGTTCACCCGGTCCGAATTCACGAGGGGCACGATTCGTGGAGGACATGAACCGGGTGTTCCCTTTGCCCCCTTCGCCCGCCTTCGCAATGATCACTCGTTCGCCGTGTTCGACCAGATCTTTCAGGACAAAGTCACGAGCCAAATCACGCAGAATCGTACCGGGAGGAACCCGAATGACCGTGTCCTCACCGTTTTTTCCCGTTTTCAAAGTTGGCTGGCCAGGCTCACCATTTTGGGCGTTCCAGTGACGAACACCGACCAGATGTACGAGGCTGCTGACGTTTTCGTCCGCTTCGATTACCACATGGCCGCGCCGACCGCCGTCACCACCATCGGGACCACCGCGCGGAATATGGGCCTCACGCCGAAAGCTGCACGCCCCCGGACCGCCATCCCCCGCCTTACAAAAAATACTGACTTGATCTACGAACATTTGACAGAGTATATCGGAAAAACATCGGATGAAGTAGCCACCCGGCCCGGCACAGCCGGTTGACGCGCGTCGGAAGACGGGTTCAGAATAGAAAATTCATTTGCGCGTCGACTAGGGGATGTCAATCCCCGGATTGATCTAAATGCATTAGCCAACTGATAAAGGCAAAAAGCCAAAACAGCGCAAATACCGGAGGACGGAAGATTTTCTAATCACGGATAGCGCGGATGAACACAGATAAAAGCAAATTCGAGCGTCAATATGAAAAATTGCACAATATGAAGAATATGCGAAAATAATTGGTTTCCACAGGAAAGGACTGGTTTACTCGCGATCAGACATCCGTATTTTTATCTGACCGACGCCAGAATTGGATACGCTACGGTGACCAATTGGCGTCGGAAGAAGCAGGTCGAATTGTCATGAAATCGGTCAGAGCATTCGCGAGCGGTGAGTTCAGGCGTGTCGCCATCCATTTTTTAAACCGTACTGGATTGCTCGTACCTCGTTGAATGCGGTTTTCCAATTTGCATTTTGAGATTGCAAATCGAAACTGGTCACTCAACTTTCTGATTTGACGATCCAGACGATGAAATTATTTTTCTCCCGTTTTGGAACGCGTTGTTTTTCTTCTTTACCCTCGATTCGAATTTTGCCGGACTTTTCCCACGTCGCAATCCAATCCTTCAGATCACTCTCCCAGACCAATGGATAACCCAAAGCTGTAATCCACGCATCGTCGTAGAGCAGGTGACTTTTCGACTCAAGCATTGTTTGAATCCGCGACCGCGCTTGTTCGACATAACGGTCTCGAAGTCCTTCGTAATGAGTTGGGTCGTGGCTGTATTCGCTTGGAAACAATTCGCGCGCCCCGGACCTTTTGATCCGTGTTCGTTGTTGCGCGTCAGCCCGCGACTGTTCCATGAGAGTCATTGCTTTTTTTTCGACCTCCTTAAAGACCTCGACTCCTTTGGCGTTCCGCGTCACATAGATCAAATGGAAATGAGTTCGATCGATCTCCGGGTGCAAGACAATTGCGGAACATGCAAACTCGAAATTGCCCGTCCGTTTCACATTCTGGATATACAGTCGTACGACTTCGTCTTCGCGATCTTGACCTGCCAAGCCGACAATTCTTTCGCGGTAGTCGCCACTTCCGAACAACGACTCGAAACTCTCCTTTGTTTGTTCATTGGGCGAGTCAATAAACCTTCGAATGTGTCCCGTCATGAAATTGATAAGCACCTCACAAGGTTTCAGACTGAGAAGTGGGGTAATCGAATTCATCCCAAATCCCGTCCATCCAGTCGGGTCGATGAACACGAACGGAAACGATTTGCGTCCTCCGGATTTGACAAATTGGACGATGTCACTAACCGAGTTTTCTAGTTCGCAATTTTTGACGGCCACGTCTACGTCAGAAACTTGACTCGCGAATTCGCGCAGCTTCGCAAATGCATCGCGGTCCTTTTCCATGAAAAAGCACCGCAGTTTGGTGGCTTTGCCACGTTCCAAAAGCGTCTTTTGTGCCTTACGCAGTTCCTCTATTGCGATCGAAAACGAGCTGTCCCGTAATTCTTCGGACTGGACGTTCCAAGGGCCGGAAAAACAGTCGACATATGTGATGACTTCAAACGCAGAACCGACAATATGTGCGAATCTTTCCAAGTATTTCTGAAGGATGAAATGTTTGACGAGCGTCTGTTCCCGTCCTATGTACGGTGACGATTCTGTCATTTGGAAACACCCACAAGATATTGTGATTCGATCTCATCAATCATCTCGGTTCGACGAGATTTTTCTGCAACCGGTGCCACGGTACGAAAAGGAAAGTCGTCATAAGTCCGTCCATCCAATTCGCGACCGGTCAATGATTTACGCGTACCACCCCATTGTTTGAAGAAGAACGGCACTTTCGCCGCCAAACATTGGTCCCGAACTTCGATGACCCATTCCCGAGCCATTGATCGAGCACCAGCACCGCTTTCGCCACCAACAATGACCCACGAGATTCCATCCAAACTCAATCGTCCAGTACTTTCGAGAAGTGGTTCGATTGACAGAAACCGGACCGATGCAAGTGACTGCTGTAAGTGCCGGATGCGCGGAAGGCCGTGTCGCCGATTTTCAACACTGACGCCCCACCAGATATGCTGAAGGGATGCAGCAAACTTTAATCGACCTGACAACAGTTCGCGTAAGCGTTCCGAGCGTTTTGTCAAAATCTGAAAGGTATGCCAATTGGCTTTACGCATGACCTGGACCACGGCTTCAATATAATCGTCGTCAACGTCGTCGTGAAAAAGATCGCTCATGGAGTTCACAAACACCATGCGAGGCTGCCCCCAACGGAGCGGTTCTGTTAGTTTTTCTGGAACAATTCGAAGATCGAATCCCTGTTCATACGGGTGTCCGGGCACACCACGGAATCGCTCGGCAAAGACAGCCGCATAACAATGTGCACAACCTGGGCTGATTTTTGTGCAACCTCGAACGGGATTCCAAGTCGCATCTGTCCACTCGATCCTTGAGTGCTCGCTCATGTCCAGCCTCCAATTTCGTGCTCTAAAGCGGCGTACGATCTAAGTATAGCCAATTATGGATAACAGCGAATAGGCAAGTATCCAGTAGCGAAATGCAATCGTTGATTCTCAAACGGCAAATCGAGTGTCGCGTAATCTAAGAGGGAAACTATTTCTGGTTAGTCGGCTTTGGAAACAAGGCCTCAAACTCGGGCAGGTCGCGAAGCGGGGTGAGATCGGTATCTTGTTTCATGTGATCGAAATCGTTGTAGCCGGCAGCGACCGCGTGTTTCAGGCAGGTCAAAGCGAGTTCGAGATACGATCTCTGTTCGGCTTGTTCCACCTCGGTAAGACCTTGCTTTCCCTTCCCGATCTGCGTCGCACACAGCCCGTAAGCACAGGCGGCGTTGTACAAATTTCCGTTCGTTCTGGGTGCCAGTTCGCGAAGTTGGGCCCCGGCTTGAGCCAACTCGGCCAGATTCTCACTTTTCGCCAATGCTGCCACGCGAATTCTTAATAGTTGAGGGATGTATTCCGCATCGATATTGTGCAGCGCAGCCCAATCGCCGGTTGCGAGATCTGCGACGCGGCAAAAACTCATCCTTCGTTCGAGAAACGCCTTCCTTTCAATTGATTGTTTAACGTACCATTTTTTCGCGATCATCACTTCCAGGACATCGATCCCATTTTGGAAGCTTTCAATGGCCGTGTCAAAATTGCCGAGCCGCACGTAAAAATTGCCCAAATATTCATGGCTCTCCCAAACATCGCGGGTTGACAAAATCGAATTAGGGTTCAGCTTGAGCAATCGTTCGTTGATTTCTAATTTTTGCGTGAAGTACCCCAATGCGCGATCAGCGTCTCCTGGCCGATCGCGTTTTGAAAGCGAATCGCCGAGTCTGCCGAGGACGACCGAGACATCTCGTGAGGCTTGCGCGGAATCGGGGTTTTTCTTCAACAGTCGTCCGGCTTCTTCGAAACTTCGCGTGTAGTACCCCAAGGCGAGATCAGCATCGCCTGGATGGTGCCGTTTTGACAGTAAATCGCCAAATCTGCCAAGGCTGACCAAGAAGTCTCGCGCAGTTTCTGTAGAATCGGGAGTTAGCTTCGCCAGCCGTTCGGTGATTTCTAAGTCTCGTGTATAGTACCCCAAAGCGAGATCGGCATCTCCCGGTTGACCGCGTTCGGTGAGGAAAGACCCTAGCTTTCCCAAACATACCGAGACATCTCTTAAGGCCCGCGCGGAATCCGCGTTTTGCTTGTACAGACGTTCTGCTTCTTCAAGACCCTTTGTGTAGTACCCCAACGCGAGATCTGTATATTCGGGAGATTACGTTTTCCCGTGAAATCGCCGAGTCGAATGAAGCTGACTAATACATCTCTTGCGGCTTGTGCAGAGTCCGGGTTTTGCTTGAGCAGTCGTTCGTTGATTTCCAATTCTCGTGTGTAGTAATCTAACGCACGACCGGCGTCGTTCGGCAGATGGCGGCCTCTTTCCAAGAAATCGCCGAAATCGCCAAGGCTGACTGCGACAGCTCGCGCGGCCCATGCGGAATCAGGGTATTGCTTGAGTAACCGTTCATCTATAGCAAGACTTCGCGCGTAGTACCCCAATGCGACGTCGGCGTCTCCCGGCTGACCTCGCGTTGAGAGGATATTACCCATGCTTAAACAGGACGCCGACAAGACTTGTTGGCTGTTGGGTTGCGTTCCGTCTATTTTGTGAAGCCGTTCTGCCAATTCGAAACATAGCTTGGCATCTGCAAGCGCCGCTTGCAGCGTTCCATGTGTTCTAGACTGGATCGATTGGTCGTAAAGGAACCAGGCAAAGGTCTCCAGTGGCTCCGGCCAGTCTGGTTCCAGCTTCAAGATCTCGGTAAACAAGGAGCGGGCTTCTGCTGTCTGACCGCGTGTCGCGTAAAGCGAAGCGGCTTTCAGATCGGGCTCCAGATCGGCTCGGTTTCTCGCTTGTTCGATTTGCTTTCTTGCGCGGACGCCATCGAGCCGGGCGGTACGACGTTTCTCGGAAAAGGCGATCGCTTTTTCAACCGCGTTTTCGTTTTCATCCGTCAAAATACGCATCATCTCGCGATAATCGTCGCTGACGTTCTCGCGCTTTTCAACGTCAATGATGTTCGCGACAAGATCGTCGATTCGACTAAGACGTGCCTGGTGACTCTTTTCCGCCAGTTCTTTCAGTCGCTCACGTTCATCATATTGGGCGACCTTGTTCGCCGCCTCAAGCTCCTGATCGCGGGCCTGCTCAGATGACTGCACCAGATAACCGCGAATCCGCTTCGCCGTGATTGTCTGATTCGCTTTGATTTCGGTTTGGGTTTGTTGAATCTTTCCCAACTCGGATTGTGTCTGGTCGAACCCTTTGTCAACCGCTTTCTCGACATCGCTAGTTTTGTCCTTGATATCGACAATATCTTTTTTTAACACCTTCTGGCCGATCAAGGACCATGCCAGGAGACCGACCACCACGGCGCCAAGACACAGAAACGTGTTCACAAGCCGTCGAAAACCTTTTCGCAGCTCTGCCAGCTCGGACTTCATTCGTTCGACACGGAGCTCCAGTTCCAGATCACTGGATGCGGCGTGGAACAGATGCGTATCCTGTTTCCATCGCGAGCGCCACGCCTCCTGCAATTCGCGGCGTTCGGCCTGATATCCGTTCGGGTCGGGATGGTTCGGGTCACCGGGGCGATCCAACTGGTCCAACTGCCGGTCTCGCGTACAACCCTCGTTTGCAAAGATCAACCAGGTTTTCTTTCCTTTCGATCGTGCGTAAAGAAATTCGAACTGAGTGTACGAGACGCGACCAAGATCCGGGTCGACTTTAGGTGGTTCAGCTCCGTAGCCACGTCCCACGATCTGAATCAACCCGACACAGTCGTCGATCTTCTCGCGCAGTACCTGACGCAGATCGCCCGCCTCCAAATCAAAGATCTCCTGGAACACGGGCTCGTAACCAAGCCGCGTTAAAACGTTCGCGACCAGTTGCCGAGCTGTTTTCAATTCGGAACTGACAGTCGAAACAAAGATCCGTGGCTTCATCATTCGAATCTCTCGTCAGGAACTTAACGGCGATTTTTACGGTAATTACCATACAAAATGTGACTAACGTTTCCCATTTTAATTGGCATTCTGAATAAAAGTTCACAGCTGCGGAGAAACCTGAAGCGGTATTTCTGACGCACCTGACTGCACGGATCGAACGGGATCTCAGAAATTTTTTTCTCGTCGGAAATGCTTCTCCGGCTGCCAACGGACAGGGGCTTCATTAAAAACACACAATTCGTTCGTCTAATATTCTTATTGGCTCGTAATGTACTCAACAACGGATCGACGTGGTGTGGCTCGACAATCTTGGTTGTCGGGCTTTTTTTGGCGAATTACAGGAAAATTGTGGCATGGCTTTCACTCGATCAACACTTAGTCTGCTCGCAAGTTTTTTCTTGTTCGCAATTGCCGAGTCATGCTGCTTGGCCCAGGACATTGCCTTGATCGGTCGAACCTCCATCTCGGCCACGGCGACCGATTTGTCGGGCGAAAATGACAAGCAAGAAAACGGTACTCCGCAAAATCGACTCGGCGGACATGGTTCAGCAATCGCATGGCTGGGAACCGGGAATAAATATGTCATGCTTCCTGATCGAGGCCCGGATGATGGAGCGACTTCATATCGCTGCCGCATTCAAATTGTCGAAATCGTGGTTGATCCCGGCTCGGCAACTCCGGTCACGACGAAATTGCTGGAAACACACCACTTGACCACACCGACGGGCGAAAACTTTCTCGGACGGCAGACTCAATTCGACAAAGACCATCCCGAACGAAGTCTGCGTCTCGATCCGGAAGGGATTCGGGCAACGAAGAATGGAACCTTCCTGATCTCCGAAGAATACGGCCCGACGGTTCGTGAGTTCGATTCAAAAGGAAGACAGTTGCGAGTGCTCAACACGCCTGCTCGCTATCTGATCAAATCACCTGGTGGTACGCCTGAAGAAGAATTGCCTCCCAATAACACATCCGGTCGGCAGAATAATCGCGGCTGGGAAGGTGCGGCACTCAGTGACGACGGACAGAAACTTTACACCATCGCTCAAAGTCCCCTGATCCAGGATGGAGGTCTCGACGAAAAGAATAAGCGAGTCGGGATCAACGTCCGAATTTGGGAACATGACCTGACGACGGGAGGATCGCGTGAGTTTCTTTATCAACTGGATGATAAGTCGCTCGGCTGCAGCGACATCGAGTGGATTTCTCCGAACCGACTGTTGGTGATCGAACGGGACGGCAAGCCGGGTAACGAAACGAAGGCAAAACTGCTTTACGAGATTGATCTGTCGGGTGCTACCGACATCAGTTCGATCGAGCGACTTCCAGTGAAGGGGGCTCCCGAAGGAGTTCGTCCGGTGGCCAAGAAGCTGTTCATCGACCTGTTGGCACCAAAATATGGCCTCGCCGGTGACAAGTTTCCAGAAAAAATCGAAGGGATCGCATTCGGTCCCAAATTGGCAGACGGTTACCGAGTCTTGATCGTGGCCAGCGATAACGATTTCAGAGCTGATCAGGATACAGAAATATATGCATTCAGCGTGAAATAACTGAAAATGTGTTCCCTTGCTAACAAGCAGCAGCACTCAAGGTTTCGTCGAATCCCGTGAGTTAATCGTTTATTAACAATTCATTCATAAGCTCTTCTTACTTTGATCGTATCGTCGAGATAGGTTGTTCGCTGAATGTGACGTGCTTTGAAAAGGACATTGAGAATGCTCGGGCGGTTGGCTCGACCGCCTATGGTAGCGGTGTTGTTTGCAATACTGATTGTCGGCTGTTCCCGGCGATCTCCTTCCGGAATGCACCCTGTCCGCGGAACTGTCTTCGTGGATGGTCAGCCTGCTCACTATGCAACAGTTAGTTTGACGCCCGTCGACAAAAGTGATGGTCGACTTCCTTCCGGCGGAATGGTCGATGAGGATGGCGAGTTTCGCTTGACGACACTGAAACAATTTGACGGTGCCGAACCTGGTGACTACTGGGTGGCGATTTCATGGTGCAAGCCAAAAGATCCCAATCGCAGCGAAGTGGAATATGGACCCGAGCTGCTTCCCAAAAAATATCAAAATCCTGCCGAGTCGGGATTGAAAGAACTGCGAGTTACCATCGAAGAAGGTGATAACGAGCTGCCCCCTTTTGAGATCAGCACAAAAAAATAAGTTGACGCGTTTCTGCGTTCTCTTCCAGCTTGTGCGAGTTTTTCCTTGTCTGTTTTTTCAGGAGATTTTGAGTGATGCCTCGAAGTAAGAAGCCATTGACCCGTGGATTTACACTGATCGAACTGTTGGTGGTCATTGCGATCATCGCCGTTCTGATCGCGCTATTGTTGCCGGCTGTACAACAGGCCCGCGAAGCGGCTCGCCGCACTCAATGCAAGAACAACCTCAAGCAATTGGGATTGGCTCTGATGAACTACGAAAGCACGACGGGCGTTTTCCCTTATGAAAAGTGCACGACCGGTGTCAATCAGAACTGGATCCAGATGGTTCTTCCTTACATGGATCTGGCACCAATTTACAATCAATTCAACTTCAATAAGAGCTGGGCAGATCCTTCGCAATTTGCGCTGACCACCGTCAACATCCCGATGTTGGTCTGTCCAAGTGCTCCAAGTCAATCTGCACGAACAAATCCCGCCGGGATCACCGGTCTTTTGTCACCAGACGGTATCAACACTCCCCCTGCTGCTGGCTTCGGGATCTGTGACTACATGGCCTTAAGCGGCGTTCGATTCAGCCTGTATTATCAAGGAGGCTTTGCTTCCCCGCCCGCTGCAGTTCTTTCTATCCCTGACGACAATCGATGGGCCTGTGCAATGCATTCTACGCTGGCCACATACATTCGTGACATCACCGATGGTACCTCAAACACGATGATGATCTGCGAAACCGCTGGTCGTCCCGGCCTGTTCCGAGGCAAGAACCATGTTCTTGTGCAGGGACTAACCGCTGCAACCTTCGCGCCGAAAGACGGCTGGGGCTGGGCTGACACTGGAAACTCAGGTGCCGTTGATGGTGCCACCGCCGATGGAACGATCATTAACTCGGCAATCAAGCCAAGTCCGACAGGGCAAGGACTGTTACCTACGTGTACAGCTGCGAAATGTCCTCCTGGCGCCAACGTGTTCATTAACGCCGTCAATGATAGCGAAATGTATTCTTGGCACACGGGTGGAAACCAAGTTCTGTTTGCCGACGGTTCGGTTCACTTCATCAGCGAAAACATCGGCCTTCAGACGCTTGGTGCCTTGTTGACTCGTCAAGGTGGTGAGACTGTCGGTGACTATTAATCGGAATTGATCCTTAACCCGGATCGTCCGATTGGCGGAATTTCTAGCGAGCGAGGTCATTATGCCTCGCTCGCTTTTTTCGTTGGGTTTCGAAGAGAGGGTCGGGTGTTTAAATTTCAAAATTGGCCGGTCGATGGATTCACAACTAGAACATCGCCTAATCGGCCAATTTTGGAATCTGAACGCGCGACCCCAATTCTTTAAGCTTGCTTCTCCGCGTCATCGCTGATTCGGGCTACAACTTCCGCAAACGGGGCGTCGCTTAAGCTCAATGCCTGAAGAATGTTCGCCAGTACCAGAATTGCGTCGCAGGCAATTTCACACTGGCGAAACCAGACTCGCCCGTCGCCCGACAAGGCCAGAACTGCATCGTTTTCGACAAGCAACCGAACCAGATTTGCTGTCGATTCACCACCGTCTATCGCCTTCGCATCCCGACCTGCTAGCCATTGCATCACGTCCCGCACCAGTGAACTGGCGACGACAAATCGAGCTTGATGATTCTCGCGTTGAGCGATCTCGATCAATAGTCTGGCGACTTCTTTTGAACTGACCAGACGCCCGGAATCGGTCACAAACGCGACGTGCTGACTGTCTTCATCAATCACCAGTCCAAGATGGTGTCGACCATCGATCACAGATTTGGCGACGCGATGGAGATCAACGTCACGCGGGTCAAACAGGTTGCGTTTTCGGGTCGGAAGTGTGACGTGAGTCAGTTCGCACGGAAGCCTGGCAAAAAGCCGATCAAGGATTCGGGGCAAAAGTCGAGTCGATGAACCACAGACGACGCGCAGCGGTCTGAGAGCGTGAAAATGGAGAGATAGGCTTGCCTCATAGTTTGCCAGTTCTTGAACGGGATGATGGCTGCCAATCTTACGAGTTTGTCTTCCCACGCCCGCCTGAACATCCCTTTCCATTTTTGCAAGAGCTTCAAGCGTGTACGGCCTGGCTTCGCGATCGAGAAAGTCAAAACCTGTCCATGAGGGGTCGCAACCTGCGCCGGTGACAAAGAGGCCCGCACTGGCACCACGCGACTGCAGTTGGAACGCAATGACTGGCAGCGATGTTTGTCCAAGATCCACGACGGGACATCCCATCCGGCGAAGACCAAGTACGATTCCAGTAATGATATCTGGCGACGAAGGACGTTCATCGAAACCCACCACCACCACCGGCCCGCTCGCAGCGATTCTCTCTTGGCTGCTGAAAGACTCTGTCACAA
>JBAXBD010000043.1:0-17275 GCA_037142165.1 Schlesneria sp.
GCACCTCGCGACCTGGCGGCGAACGTTCAGAAGCAGGTGAATGCCGCAGCTCAACCCGCAATTGCGACAGCTCAGTCTGCCGCTTCCCCGACAACTACTCGACGAAGCCTGCGTCGCGAATGGACCGCATTTGGTGCGGGAATGCTGGCGACGATCGCATCGTTACTGATGTTCGTATCATTTCATCAAACACAGTTCACCACTAATTCTCCGACGTCGCGCCCATGGGGCCGCGACGAATATCTGCCGCAGGTCACATCACAACCGACACCCGCTGCTCAAGAAGTCCTCGCCGAGGCACGCCCCACGTTTGCCAGCTCGAACATCGAGACAGAACCTTCTGATCCGTCCAGCCAATTGAACCGGCATTTAGGGTTAAAAGCACCAAATGTGGCGCGGAGCACGATGGATGATCTCGCAACGGCGACCGAACTGAGCGTAAAGCTTAATGAACAGGAAAGCCTCGCACAGAATCCGATGCCGATGGCCGCGAGTGATGATTTCGCAGGGAACAGATCCGACTCGATACAGCCTCAAATCCGGAATGAATTCCTGACATATCTCGCGAACGGAGACGTCATCGTATCCAGGGTCGCTGACCCGACTAACACCGTTGCCGTCGTCTATTTCACTGTGGTCGACATCGAGCGAGGTTCCAACGAATTGAAAGTCCTTTTTCAAAAGCGATCTTTGCGAGAGGTTGAATTTAGCGAGAGCGCATCGTTGGGCAACGAACATGATGCCAAAGATCGCCTGGCAATTCAGCAGTACTCAAGCTCAAAAAATGATTTGAGCAAAAAACAAGATGCGAGTCGACCAGATGAATTTCAGGTTGTTTTCGTCCGAGCACCCGGCGATCAATTAGCAGACACGATCGATGACTTAGTTAAGAATCATGAGGATATCTTTCGGAATTGGACCCCACAACCACCGATTGAACTGCCGGTTGCATCACCGCCGCCTTCTGAGGGGATCATAGCCGAAAATAAGGCGAGCGCCGCTGATGATAATCAATCTCGGGATAAGTCACTGAAGCAATTCACCGACGAAACGACGACGGTCAATGCCGAGGCAGAGATGGCGGTTAATGCCTTGATGGCGCGAAACAATTCTGTGAACGCTAACGGAAACTTCTACTATAGCTATCACGGCGCGAACCCTTCCGTTTCAATCGGTTCGTCAAATTCCTTAATCGGAAACACGCAAAACTCTGATCAAAAAACGGAATTTGGAGCACTTCCATCTGCGGCAGTTGCATCGAACTCCGCGCCCACAGGGCCAGTTTACAATATGCCCGGAAATAACGCACAGAATTCTTTAAATTCGGCGCAGGGCTATTTTCGCGTCTCGCGTCAGAACATGCCTTATGTCGCAACTCAACAGGCAATGCCATCACAGAATGCAGGGGCTCCTTTAGTTGCCGGTTCGATGTCGAATACAAACCTCGATTCATCGGGAGCTTTTGGCGGAGGCGTGAGTCGTCATTCGGTGGTGAACACCAACAACGACATCCGGAACCCACGCTTGGTCCGAATGCTGTTCGTACTGAAATCCGGTCAAACAACAACCAATCCTGCTCCATGAGTCATTCCCCCGAGGGACTGGCTTATTTTTCCCGTGATAATAAGAATAACTAGCAAACGGTTTAGGTTATTTAGTAGATCGTTTTGCGGGGAAAATTGTCCCTGTCCCTTTCTCCTCGCGCGACGTGTGAACGATTACGACGTGATGAAATATGAATAAAGCCTTTATGCGAGAACCGGACCAAGTGGCCAGCCGCTGTCCCCGGTGTGAATCGATTGGCCAACCGGTCGGCCCACAAACCCTGAACGCTCAATTGACCGCCGACCTTCGCCGAAATCTCGCTGAGTCCGCCTATTTCTGCCCGGCGAGTCAATGTCACGTTGTTTACTTCGACGACTTCTCAGGAACGGTCACGCGAACATCGTTCCGTAACCCGATTCCAATCAAGGACCCTGACGCACCGATCTGCAGTTGCTTTGGCTTGAAGCGAGACGACATCGAGGATGATCTGGCAGAAGGAACGGTGATCCGTACCAAAGCGGCCATCCTGAAAGCTCAATCCCCCGAAGCACGCTGCATCACCCTCGCCCCCAACGGCCGCTCATGCATCGCCGAAGTGCAGGGGTATTTCTTGAAGTGCAAGCAACGAAATTCAAGCTGATCAATTTCGATGAGCATGCCGAATCGGTGCGCTGTCAGTTCCTGATATGTTTTCTTGCTCTGAGGCGTTTCCTTCGGCGGATGACACAGCATGACATTGTTGTTGACACACCAGAAACAGACGAATAGCATCGATCGAAAATTCTTAACTGAACCCGAGACGTGGTCGAGCAACCTCAGGGATCGATCGTCATTTTTTGGCGGTCGAATAAATCCATTCAGGAGTCCAATGTGAAATCGTTTAATTTGCTGATGAATTCGATCATGACTGCGGGGCTCGTCTGTTTTCAGTTGAATCATGCCGCAGCGTCGAGCATTACAATCGATTTCGATCACTTAGCGAGCCTCCCGGCCGTCACCGCAGCGAGTTCGTTTGCAACTGCGAATGGGGGTAGCCTCACGACTCAAGGTGTTACGTTTGCCAGTAATTTTGAAGTGGTTGGTGATCAGTATCGAATAAACGGTACGGCCCCAAACCCAACGTTTGGAGTTCCAACCTCGGGACATTATTTTTTGAGCAACGGAAATACGCCAAATGATAACCTTTTAATTCAAACGACGCTCGTACTGACGGAAGCTTGGTTTGGCCGCAACGAATACTATGGTTATGGAGGGGGCGCGACTTCTGTGACGGTTACGGCTGTTGGATCGTCGGGCGACTTAGGTTCTGAGACAACGTTGCTTCCTGATACGTACCCGTATACGGGCAATCTGCCCGGTTATTCCATTGGGAATGGCCTTCCTGACCCGCTGGTCCAATTGGATACGAGTAGTTTTCTAGGATTGTCAGGAATTACAGGTTATCGAATCAGTCGCGTCGCAACGGGACCTTTTAACGGCGATTGGGTCGGAGACGACTTTACGTTTGTGACCGCGTCAACAGTTCCGGAACCAACCGGACTTGGCCTGTTCAGTATCGGACTTATTGGAATGGCATGCAAACTACGGCGTCAGAGACGGATGTCTAATACTTCGTCGGTAGAACTTTAGTTCCCCGTTTCTTGTTTCTCGATACCGATTGCGGTCGCTGTGGCGTAGTTTTTGGTGTGGGAAATACTGACCAGAATTTCGTTGATACCAAGCCGGGTTGCGACATCGAGTGTCGTTCCGTGCAACTCGATATACGGCTGACCGCTGGGCCTCACCAGGACTTCAATATCGGTCCAGCCGACTTCATTCGTGAAACCCGTTCCGAGGACTTTCATGACCGCTTCTTTGGCCGCCCAGCGACCGGCGTAATGTGGCGCGGGTTCACGACGTGGCTGACAATGCGCAATCTCGGCCTTCGTGAAGACGCGAGCAAGAAAATGGTCGCCATGATCGGCAATCATCCTGGCGATCCGTTCGACGTCGACAATATCCGTTCCCAGTCCAATGATCATGCTTCGGATCCTTCTGCGACACTTATAGTGCCTGCAGACGTGCTCTGATATGACATCCATCCAGCCGCTATCGCTGCCGCAATTAATTCGCTAACCCAGAAACATTCTGGCCAGGGGGTAGTCCAATTTCCGAGATTTTTAAGCCTTCGCGAAAGATACTTTTGGAACTCTGTCACTTCAGAGCGACTCTGAACGCCATTGCCAGGAGCTTTCTCCTGCCGATCGAACTCATTGATCAAACGAGCAGCCAGCGCATCGTTGCCTGATTGCGTGGAACGCGCTTCATCCAGCCGTGATGATTGCCAGGTTGATCCAATCAACCCGCATAATGAAAGCAGGATTGCTGTGATGGCTGAGACACGACGCCGAGGTTCCGCCTGAAGTTGAGATGCCAGGCGGACGACGCCCCATCCCACGATCAGACCGAATGCAATTGAGAACAGGCCGATTAGACGGATGCGCGCAGGTGCATGAGCGGCAGCAATCGATAATCCCGTCACGGCAATGATGGATGCGAAAAACCAGATCAGAACTGAAGAGCCATCAGATATGGGGTCTGTTTGTCCTTTGGCCAATGGAATCTTATTGAGATGATTCATCGACAGGCTACGTTCTATTTGTCGTCAAAACTGACTCTTGGATTTACGACAACGTATAGGATGTCTGAGACCAGAATACCCACCAGCGTCAGTATGGCAGACAGCATCAATGTCGTCATGACAAGGTCATATTCCCGGCGCAAGACTCCTTCGTAGGACAAAAGCCCCATCCCGTGAATGTTGAAAATGACTTCGATGATGACGCTACCGCCGACCAGAAACGGCAGCAGCGATGCCAGCAGGGTGATGATCGGAAACAGGCTGTTCCGCAGCGCATGCACCAGGATGACTCGACCTTTGCCACACCCTTTGGCTTCGGCCGTACGAATGTAGTCCTGCCGAATGACTTCGAGCATACCCGCTCGCATTTGCCGACTGACGTAGGCCAGTCCGCCGTATGTCAGGCACAGTACGGGTAACACAAGATGCTTTCCGTAATCGACAAATTGTTCAAACCGAGTCATCGAGTCAAAGTTTTGCGATTTGAGGCCGAGGATCGGTAACGGAGACGATTCGAATCCGAAATACGACCAGAGCCATTTTTGCATGAAGAGTTCTCGCAATAGCTCGGCGACCCAGAACGATGGAAGGCTATAGAGAATGAATAAAATCATTGTGGAGAAACGGTCAAACGTTGAACGAGGATATGCCGCGCTCATGATTCCTAAGGGAACGGCTGCCACGTAAATCAGCGTGAACACAAT
This sequence comes from Schlesneria sp., assembly GCA_037142165.1. Lineage (GTDB taxonomy): Bacteria > Planctomycetota > Planctomycetia > Planctomycetales > Planctomycetaceae > Schlesneria. The sequence goes on from JBAXBD010000043.1 coordinate 4,870, forward strand.
CAGATTCATTAACATGGTGATCTTGAGTGCTTCCCATAACTCGGTCCAGATCCGCTGTTCGGTCTGGAAGAAGATCATGTCACCTCGCGCAAGCCGATTGAGAAACAGAACAAACTGCATCGGCAATGGCTTGTCGAATCCATGCCTTTCACGAAATCGCTTTTCTGCGGCTTCAGTACCTCGTTCGGCATTCACTCCTGCTGCCGCCTGACCTGCACCACCGAATTTTTCTGCTGCCGGATCGCCGGGCGCAAGCCGGATTACCAGGAACGAGACCAGCAAGATTCCGAATAACGTTGGAATCATCAGAAGTATTCGTTTGATAAGGTACGTGGCCACTGGAGCACTCGAATTCGAAAGTAGAGTTCAGGAAAAGCATCCTCGAAGGATACCAGATTCATTTTTCAAATGATTGAGTTTTCGGCCACGACAAAGTCATTTATGAAGTTGTTCGTCTTTGGGTACGTACCATTCGGACAGGTCGAAACCAGGTCTCAGCCGATACCATTTCACGTTACGAAACCTCTTATGATATGCCCCGAATTCCTTGGGAATCCATAGAAACGTGTAGGGTTGCTCGCTGTCGATCAGTCGATGGAACGACTGGTGAATCCGTTTCCGTTTGTTTTCGTCGAGTGTCACACGCAGCATTTCAATAAGTTCATCCGCTTGCGTGCTCTTGAATGAAATTGTGTTACTGCCTCGCTTTTCTCGCGCTGCTTCCGAGCTGTGCCAGATCTGGAAGGGATCGCTTTCGACGGGCATCGCCCAACTCAGTGTGACGGCGTCGCATTCTTTCGCTCGCAACTTTTCGATGAACGACGCCCATTCCATCGTTTGAATCTGTAGGTCGATACCAACGCTTTTGAAGTTCTTCTGCAAAATCTCGCACATCTGCTCGGCCATCGGTTTTCCCTTGGGAAGCCGCAAAGTCACCTGAAACTTTTCGCCATTCTTATCCAGGATCCCGTCGTTGTCTGAATCGATCCAGCCCGCATCGGTTAACAGTTCGCGAGCCGTTTCCGGATCGTAAGCGATTGGCTGCACGTCACGATCGTATCCGGGCCCGAACATGTACTGGGTCCCTGAAACAACGGCAGCTGCTCCATGCAGTTTCTTATCGACAAAGTCCTGCCGGTCGAACAGCATTGTCAACGCCATACGAACGCGTCGATCCTTGAATGGCGATGAGAGCTCGTTCCAGCCGAGATAGCTGAACCTGGGTGAAAACCATGAACCTCTGACGTACGTTTCTTGTGTCTCTTTTTCCAGTGTTGGCCAATCCTCGAAAAATTGCTCGGCCGACATATCGTAGAAGAAATCGATTTCTCCCGCCTTCAAAGCAGCAAGCGCGGAAACCTGGTCGATAATGAACTTCACGATGATCCGGTCGACATGGCCCGCTTTGGCTGGTTCCCAGTAATTGGGATTTCGGACCAGTTCGACACGATCACCTCGTTCCCACTTATCGACGATGTAGGGACCTGTCCCGAGTGGGTGCCGGTTATAACGTTCATCAGTATTGAAGAATTTGCCAAATTCCTGACCCCGCGCACTGATCGCTTTTTGAGCCGCTTCCTGTTCTGGCGTCAGCGTGTCCAACGTCAGTTGACGGCCCTGTTCGCGGAAGATGGCCTCGAAGTAGTGGTGAGGGGGTGTATAAATCGAGATTCCATAGGAAAATTCCGGAGCTTTGAAATACTGCTGCCGATATCGCAAACGAACTGCGTGGGTTCCTAACGAAGTACACTCAACCAGATCGCTGTAATAAGTTCGGATCGCATCGCCATCAACGTAAGGGCTGTTCAGCAAGGCGTAGCCGAATTCGATGTCTTTCGTTGTGAAAGGAACTCCGTCCGACCATTTAGCCTCTTCATTCAGGTAGAACGTGGTATACGTTTTTGCCTGAACGTCCTGCCATTCGCCTGATTTTAAAGTCAGTGGTTCCTTGAGTGGGTTCTCGGCCGTAGCCGGGCTGACGACCAACGAACCATCGTCTTTATTCTCAACCTGGCCGAACAGTTCATCACCGGTCTTGATCGTGTATTTCCCGGCGGGAAATCCGCTCACTTCAAGCTTACCCTGATTATCGCTCCACTCGTGATATCCCGAGGTTGACGCCCCTAAAATCCGACCGACGGGGTAGACGCCAACCCAGACATGACCCAGGGGTTTGCCATCCTTGTCCGAAGTTACCAAACTGATTTTTTTCGGTTCAGCCGGTTTTCCATTTACGGGAGGAGCAACTTCGTAATCGATTTCCAAGGATGTCTGCGGATTTCCATCCTTTAGCGAAACCCGACGTTCTCGACCTGGATAGTCAGGTGACAGCTTGATCGAGTCTTCAACAATCCAATTTTTAGCAATGCCGGGTTCAAACTCAAAAGTCTCGGGATTCTGGCGGGCCAACCCTTCATTAACGTATTGCATAATATACGTCTGGACGGCGGACGATTCTGTGATGGGATTCAACACTTTTGGTTCTGCATTAAAACGGATTGTCAGCGTATCTCCCGTAACAGGTTGGCTCGGCTTTCGCTTCGCTAATTCATTGTCGACGTCGACCGGAATCTCGCCGGTCAACGAGTTCGTCAGGCTTTTTGCCGCCATCCGCGGGATCTTGATTCCGTTGACCTCGGTCATAATTTCGACTTTGGGAACGTCGGGATAGTCTTCCCAGAACTTTTCCTTGGATTCAGCTTTGGTCTTGGAGGGATTCTTCGAATCTGCGGAGGAAACGGATTCCGGCTTTGCGGGATTCACAGCAGCTGGCGGGCTTGATTTTGTACAACCACAGAGCCACAAACCGCACAACAACATCGCAGAAACAATCAAGCAAGACCGAACCATAACGAGGCATCCTTCCCGACGTACAAGCTGGCTGAATGACCGCAGCAACCAACGATCGCTCGGTGCAGGGGATTCTGGCAGAGCCGGCTCGACTGAGCAAGGATTCGGGAACGAGGAAGTCTTACTTGCTCATAGCGCTAATGAGCTCGTTAAACTCTTGTTCAAGAGAGATGCCGGTAGCAGAAGTCTTTCCTGCCTGTCGATACCAATAGTGGGCATTGCCAATATCACCTTCGACTCGGTGAAGGTAGGCGTGTATCCAGGCACAATCCGACGACGGATCGTCCTGGACCAATCGGTGTGCCTGATCCCAATGTCCATGTGCTGCATGCCATAAAGCGCGTAGCGGAACCGACAGTCCAGTGATTTCCTGTTCGGATTTTTCAATGAGGGGATGACTCATCATTTGATCCTGGTCAATGATTCTGGATTAAGGGTGTTTTGACAACTTTCGGCAGATGCACATTTACTTCGTTATGCGTCGTGTAGAGACGAAAGTGGTCACCGTCATAGATCAGCAGTCCGCTGGACTTGTTCTCAGCAATCGGACGTAGCGGATTGCCAGCGAATTTTTTCCAATGAATCAGGTCGGTGGATGTGGCAATTCCTGTGGACCAGAGACTCGACTGCGTTGGATCTTCGGGTTTCCTGGCTCCGTGATAGATGGCGTAATAGCGGCCTTTGTGCCGTATAATCTGATTCATTGCGATCTGATTGTAATCATAACTTTCCGGCCCGGGCTGCATGACCGGTTCGTCCTGGACGTTAGTGAAGACTTTGGTGTCCGAAGACCTGGCGAGCCAGATTCCTCGATCGCCTCGTTCATAGAACAAGTTCCATTGGCCACTCTCAAACCAGGCGGTTGGCGTTCCGTAAGGACCATCAGGAATTTTTTCGCCATTAACGAGCCGGACATCGAGTCGCCCAACCCGGTTCCAGCTAATCCCGTCGCGCGACGTGAGTAGTTGTGCCCGGTCTTCTACCCCTTCCGCAAACATGTAATACAGTCCGTCGTGAGGGATGACACAGACGTCCTCAACCCAGTGTTCTGAATAAATGGGATTCTTCGGATAACGCTGCCAGACAAATCCATCCGTCGAAGTCGCATACCCGAGCATTTTCTGGCCGGGGCGGGTTCCGTCGTATCCCGTGTACCACATTTTCCACTGATCCCCTTCACGAAGAATCCAGCCTCGCTCGCGAATCTTGACATCCCAGTGGTCTGGACCCGCTGCGGTAAAAATCGGATTCCGTTCACTCGGAGAAAATTGAGTCAACTCGGGCGGAAAATCTTCGTCAGCCTGCACGTTGAATGTGGTGAGTAAGAAAAAGATCAACGCAACGCGACTCAGTGATTGAGATAACCACTTATTGAGTCGCGTCAGATGACAGACTGGCACTTGGCGGTCTGAAAAAAGCGAATTCAGGCAATTCGCACGACCATCGACATCAGATGTTTCGAACAAAATGTCTTCTGGGTTACGAATCATCATGTCCTCGAATCGCAGTTCTTTATTCCTGGATTTCGCTGTAAACGTGTTGAGCACCCGCCAGCACGACGCAACCGTCACAATTCTGAATCAGTCGAATGACTTCCCGTTCATGTTCAATCGGGGTCAGATAAGTACGTTCGACGAGTTGACTGTCCAGCTTGCTGAGCAGATAGACTGACGCCCAATCGGCAGCGGCGGCGATTTGCGATGCCGGCAGAACATCGGGAGGAGCGGCTTTGCGTAATGGCTGCAAAGCTGATTTCGCCGAGCGACAGTTGCCAATCATATCGATACCGGCTCCTGGTTCGGCTGCCAGGTCGGACAGGACGATGATTTTGCCACCCTGCACGATCAATTTTCGTGCTGCATCCACAGCCGCACCCAAGTCCGCCCACGAGGTTTCATCGCCACTGGAGGGGATCGCGACCAGTGCTGTTTCACCACGCTGGTCGAGGGTCACTCGCCAGTTTTCGTCGAGCAGCTTTCGTCCCCGTTGGGCCACTTGATCGGTATTTCCCATCAAAACCCCGGCCATCCCCGCGTGACTTCGCGACGGAAGGACCTGAATGGCGAATTGAATTCCCAGTAACCAAGCCACTTCGTTAACGAGTTGTCGAAGCGGTCGTTCATCGTCGGGACCAAGTTCCTGATGGCCTTGGCCAAGCGTTTTCGCGAATGCTTCGGGGTTCGATAAGCCTGGGTAGAATGCGCTGGTCAATTCGCGCCGACCAAGCATCGCGTCAAACCCGAACCGCCCGATTGGTAAAACAAAGTCTGCGTCGAGGACTTCGCGCGAGAGATACAGCCGTTCTCCCGCTGCGCTCGATGCGAGGTAGCCCGTTCCATCGACGAGCGTCGGGTCGTGAATCTTCCAGGCGACCTGTTCGCGAACTTCCGCTGGCAACAAACGACGAGGGTCCGCGAGCTTGATCGGGGTCATTGACGCAGGCTGAAGAATCAGGACATTACCCGGCTCAATCCCAGCCGAAACAAATGCTGACCAGATTCCGCTGATAATTTCTGCCGCCGACGGGACTCCACGATCCAGCACGATGACGACACGATCGCCGGGAACCATGGCCAATTCGAGCGCCGGAAATTCAAGTGGCTGATGCACACCCTCTAACACCGCCGCCAGTGGATTGGAGATCGGTGCCGGGCCTGAATGTGAAAAGAGTAGACGCTCGCTCGACAGATCGCCTTCCCAGCGTCCGGTCGATCCGTATTCGAGCGAGATCAGGCTCATTGTTGGGCGCTTTCTTTTTCCATGTTGGTTGGATCAACGGGCGTTTCCAGTCGTCGCAACAGACCCAAACCAATCAGCTTGTCTCGACATTCATCGCGCTCGCGACAGCGAGCTAAATCTTGCCATGTTGGGTCCTGAAGGGAAAGGAAATCGGCTTCGCTATAAGGCGGGGCAGATTTCGTTCGGGCTCCGTGTTCCGTCAATTTCTTAATGACTTCGATTTCGAGGCGACTGAGCGACGATCCACCAAGCCGGTAGTCTTCGAATGCTTCCCAGACGACCGGGAAAAGCGGACGGACGATCTGTTGTCCGATCGCCGTTGCATACAAGCGAATTTCCTCTTGAGCGTGAGAGTCCATCCTCAGAGCAAGGAAGTGCAGAAGGTTATGCAAATCGACTTTCCAATACGCTTCGGTATACGTCGAAAGCGGCAAATCCTTTCTCGCTTGCTCACGGGCGACCCCCGCTGTGAGTCGAGCGTCATAAACTCGTCGCGATTGTTGCTGAAGCTGATGTTCTTCTTCTGTCAGTTTTTGACCAATATCCGTCGGCAGCGGGACGTCGCTCCCCTGGCGATTGATCGAAGCCTGAGACCGCCAGGCCGAAGGCAATGTCGTCTGAGTCGAATCGATGGCTTCTGAATATCGTGTACTGTACTCGTTGACGTTCGCTGTCCGGTGTCGAATCCACTGTCGCCAACAGTCCATGGGAACGCGCACAAGAAATTTGATCTCGGCCATTTCAAAGGGAGTGGTGTGGCGATGCCGTAGCAAATACCGAATCAACGACCGATCGTCTGAAACCCGTTTCGTTCCAGCCCCGTAGCTGACGCGAGCTGCCTGGACGACGGCAGAATCATTTCCCATAACGTCAACCAGACAGACGAAACCGTCATCCAGCACCGAGAACTTTTTCCATCGCAACTGCTCGACCAATGATAATGTCTCGGACATCGGAAGAATCCTTGCAGAAGACTGATCGACATGGAAATATCGTCAGATATTGAGGTTGTGGCAATTTTTCGCAATTGAAACGACGGTGAAAACCATCATTTCTTCATCCCAGCCGGTTACGCGAATAGTTCAAGTTCGCTTGCGAACGGAGATTTCCGCCAGCGGATCGGGAACTTTAGGCGATCATTCCCTCAAATTCCACCAACCAGTGTCGTGTTTGCCGAACCACACCTGATTTTCGATCCTCCATCGAGAATTGAGCCCTCATTCGATTTGCCTCAAAACGACCGTTCAGCTTTTGAACGACAGTATTTAACGAATCTAACGAAAGTCAGACTGTTCAGTTCTGCTTTGATCTGAATGTGACACATTGCAAGATTGCCGCTTGACGTGCATCGAATCAGCTTGTTACAAAGTTTTTCGCGGAATTTGGGCCTGAAAACACATCGTGACAATTTCGCAAAGGGCTTCCAATTCCATGATTCTTACCGTTTGGATTCTGCTATGACCTCGGTAACAATTCGAGTACTCGAAGGTATGGAGCAGGGTCGAGTCTTCTCTCGCGTGCAACTCCCAGTGACCATCGGGCGTGAGGATGAAAACAGCATTCAACTGAACGACGACCGTATCAGTCGTTTCCATGCAAAATTGCAGGACCATTCAGGGCGCGTGATCCTGACCGATCTGGATAGTACGAATGGAACTCGCGTGAACGGGCATGCCGTACAAATGCGAATTCTTCAGCCCGGCGATGTCATTTCAATCGGGCGTTGTGTGTTACTTCTGTCCGAACAACACATCAGCGATCCTCGTACCTCACCAAGCTATTCAGAAAACTCGCCCCAAACGACTTATTTCAAAGGGGGACGGACCGTTGATGACGATGATATCAGCGGCGATCACGAGGGTTTTGCCGATCCCTTGCCTTGTGATGTCGAAGAACCTGACAAACTTTTCCCGAACGGTCCTCCCGAATTACCGATTGGGCTGAACGCCTTGCAACAGGTTCAACTTTCAGATGTGTTGTCGCACATCCATGAACAAGTCGGCCATGTCGTCAAGAACGCCGTTGAAGACCTTGAATCGACGCGTGGACGAACTTTTCAGTGTGACTGGGAAACCTGGTCAAAACTGATTTCGCTGCATTCGAGTCTGGCAGATTATCTTTACACGATTAACAGTCCAGAGCGGTAATTACTAGTCGTTCGTTTTTGGCCAGCCGCTTTGCAAAGGGAATTCGAGTTTCGCATTAGCGAAAACCTTGGAAATGAATTTTCGGCTTTTAAATTCTCGAAGGGTCGAATCAATCATGCCAAACCTGAACCGAATCGACCGTCGCCGATTTGCCGAAAGTCTTGTCGCCGGTTCAGGTGCCATTACTGCGCTGATTGGTTCGTCGTTAAGCGTGAATGCCGAGGATAAGCCGCCTGCGGAAGCCAAGGATGCTCCCGCCGTTCCCGCTCGCCCGTCTGAGGAAGTCCTGCTCCTCACCTGTTTAATGCAACGATATCCGAGCGACCATTTCGACGAGGCCGCAATTCAGGGAATTTTTCGCGATCTCCGCGGAGACCTGGCTCGCGGTCGAATTCTTAGCGAATTCCCATTACAGAATTCTGACGAGCCTTGTTTTGAGTTTCGCGCTCAACTGTAGTTCGTTGTCAAACTTCTCAATGAGGGTTCTGTGACACTGCGACGGAGTCTTCGGAGAAGCAATCTCTTCTCGATGAGGTTTAAAAAAGCACTGCTTGGCCGAAGACGGATAAGCAGTGGCACTAAAACTGAGAAGATTAACGAAGCACAAGCGTCAACGCCCTTCGAATTCTGTACGATCCAGCGTCGGGAATCGACAATCGGGAAATACAACACTGATGGACGCAAGTAAAAACATGTTAGACGACGAATATCGTCGACAAAATCGGGCGGCGTGGGATCGGTTAGCTGACGGAAGCCAGTTTGCACGTCTCGCCACTGACGAGGAATGTCTTGAACCACTGAAAACCCTGGATGGACGTGGCTGGCTTCCCAAGAGTGTCGTCGGAATGGATGTGCTTTGTCTCGCTTCGGGCGGTGGCTGGCAATCGATTCTCTATGCATCAGCCGGTGCGCGCGTCACGGTCGTGGATATCAGCCAGGGGATGCTCGAAATGGACGAGAAAGAGGCCGCTCGTCGTCGTCTTTCAGTCCGAACGATCCGTGCTTCCATGGACGACCTGTCGATGTTGAACGATCAATCATTCGATATCGTCCATCAACCCGTCAGCACCTGCTACGTTCCGGACATTGTTCGAGTCTATGCCGAAATCGCGCGCGTGCTGCGTGATGGTGGGCTTTATATCAGTCAGCACAAGCAACCAACCAGCGCTCAAATTTCCAGGCGCGACGAACGAAACCAGTTTGTGATTGGAGTCGAATACTACCACACGGGACCACTTCCACGGGTGGAAGACACTTCGTATCGCGAGCGAGGTGCCGTTGAATATCTGCATCGATGGGATGATCTGATTGGTGGCCTTTGCCGAACCGGGTTTGTGATCGAAGACTTGCGCGAACCCCGACGTGCCGACGAAAAAGCCCCCGTGGAACATTTCGGATATCGAGGTCGATTCGTCCCTCCTTACGTCCGTTTGAAGGCCCGGCGACTGGCGAGAACCACGAGTCCCAGCGATCGACCATCGCAGCTATGGATTCCCTGAGTCACTTTTATCAGTCCCTGCGACTCCCGGTTTCAAAGCAGGAACCGGCACGATTCGATCAGGGAAATCAAGGTACGATTGCAAAATGATTTGCGCAGCCAGGCTATCAAGCGGCTGTTTCCGATTGGACGGAGATTCGCCGCGTCGCCAGATCAGCAACTCGGCTTCAGCCGATGAATACCGTTCATCGACATAGACCAGTGGCAAACCGGTCTTCGACGCGACCAGAGTACCAAATTCACGCACGACAGCCGCCGCAGTTCCTTCCTCGCCGTTCGTTCGTATCGGAAGACCCAGGACGAATCCCACGGCCCGATAGTCTTCGATCAACTCACGCAAATGCTTCACATTTTGAGCAGGCTCGCGAACAACCCATGTCTCGACAGGAACGGCCACAGTCTGGTCCGAATTGGAAACGGCAACACCCATTCGTTTCGTGCCAAAGTCCAGACCCAATAGCGCTCCATGCGAAGGAAGTGGTACTAGCGGAACTGTTAAGTTTGGCGTGTCATCCATTTTGATTGAGTCTGCAAATCTTCGCTAATGTTGTGATTACTGGAATTTCACGACAATAACATCTTGTAAATCGTTTGTATTGTTCGGTTGATTTCGTTTGTCTCAATCAGCCACAACATTTTCTTGACAGTCACGATCTCGAAGATGAGGTGACCGCCAAAAGAAATCATCGCGCGAGCTTCGCCTGCATCCCTGTTGTGTTTGCAAAAGACCAGTGGCAGAGAAAACTTTTTTCGCCACAGATGCACCCAGATAAAACAGGCGAAAAGCTGCGAAGTTTAGCGATCGACTTGTCACGAATGATGTTCTGGAGGCGTATTTATCTGTGAAAATCTGCGTGCATCTGTGACCATACTCTTCTTCCGCGCCTTCGTAAATTTGCCGATCACGAGCTTCTGTGAAGCCATAAATGACATCGACGGTTTTTATTGTTCAATCTACGATCTGCGGCAAACTGCGTTCTGGAAGAATTGTGATGTATTACGTGTAGACCAGTTGATTTCGAAAAACACGGACCCCAATTGTCATGGAATCGACACTTCATCGCGAACTCAAACTGCTTTACGGTGGATCGATCGAGGACGTGGAAGTTCAGGTCGACGGGTTTCGGATCGATGCTGTCGTCGATGGAAAACTATTTGAAATCCAGCAGGCATCGCTCGGCGCAATCCGTGAAAAAGTCCGAAATCTGCTGGAACGGCATACAGTTGTTGTCGTAAAGCCACTCGCCTCCCGCAAACGATTGATCAGGCGCGCGAAAGCGAATGGGCCAGTGATCTCGTCCCGCTACAGTCCACGACGCGAATCTGTCTTTCATCTCTTCGAAGACCTCGTTTACTTTGTTGATGTCTTCCCTCACAAGCGATTGACGCTGGAGGTCTTGCTGACAGAACAGGAAGAACATCGCGTCACGCGGGCTCGCCGCCGACGGTTCGGACCTGATTATCGAGTTGATGATCGGCGAATGGTCCAGGTTGATTCGACATATTCTCTGCGAACGGTCGCTGATCTCAGGGCACTGTTGCCAGCAAGCCTGATTTCACCATTTACCACAGAAGATCTCGCTCGCGAAGCAAAGATCCCACGCTGGATCGCCCAGAAAATGGCATATTGCCTGAGGAAGACCGGGGCAGTCAAAGGTCTCGGTAAAAAAGGCCGTTCCTCGCTATATGGGCTGCCAAAGGGGAGAACTCGCCGCGCAGCCTGAAATGCGAACAACGTTGTCTAAGCACTCAACAGAGGCCACTACGATACCGACGGCGGAATGGACGAGCATTATCTCAGAATTTGAGTTCGGCTTTTCGATGCCTCGTCCTCATTAATTGAAGTTGACGTGCGAGTCCAACACGGCAGACGTCCTTCATGAGGGATTTGTGCGACTTCAAGAGGTTTCATTTGTGTCGTTAGGGTCGTGTTCACGGATTCGACCCGGTTCAACGATCCACAACTTTCCTTTTACCGCGCCCGTTTTCAGCTGTGCGACGACGCTCCACAATGTTGCCCGAATCGAAGATAGCACTGCTTTGGGTGGACGAATAACGACAATGCCTTCCGAATCTTCCGGTGGAAAGCGGTACGAGTTTGAAAAATCCAGATCGAGCGTTACTCATGTTCGACCAACAGCTTTACACGTTTCGTAAATCGTTTTGTCGGGATTTCCCTTTAAACCTTCGGCGACCACGGTATCCGCGTCGAAACCCTCATTGATCAGATCCGGCACGAGCCGAACGTCGAAGTTTTCATCGAGCTTCAACTTCATACTCGCACCGATTCTATTGGGATCGGAATAATTCGTTCTCGCGTCATTTCTGCGGCAAACGCTAATGCTGCCCGAATGTCATCAGGTTCGAGTTGCGGATAAGCAGCAAGCAAGTCAGCCGCTGAAATGCCTTCTACCAGATTGTCGATGATCAATGACACCCAGATTCGCGTACCTCGGATTACGGGTCGGCCAAAACAGACATTCGGGTCAATCGAAATCCGTTTGAGAAGTTCTTTGCAGTCTCTCATGGTCGGTACGCCTTTGTTACAAAAATTCACCCGATGTGGGAAATCAAATTCCTGGTTCATTGCCGTTCCGAGCAACTCGCTGGAACATTCTACAGAAACATCAGCTTATCCACGGGTGAAAGTTGCAATCATATCAATGGTTGGTCAAATTCTGACCAAATGCGTCGTCAAACTTAAGAATTGGGGTTGGAAAAACAAAGGAGACATTCTAATTGACCGCTTGTTGTGATCGCTGTAACTGCGAAGACGAACGGTCCTAAGTCAGGGCGTGATGTGACCCGTCGAATTTGCGAGTGGGGAACTCGGAGTACCATTCAAACCATCGCCGATCGTATCACGTTCCTTACACCAGCGGATTGCATTGGCTCATCGGTTCATCGTTGTCAGCTTGGATATCAAGGGATTGAGCCGCCGAGCATAAATCTCATACCCAGCAGCCGAGAGATGGACATTGTCGGGCGTGAACAATTCTTTGTTCAGCTTCCCCTCCGCGATTGTGAAGTCCGAGGTGAGATCCAGAACTGTGATCCCCGGCTGACTGTCGAGCTTCAGTTGATTGAGTGCGGCGTTTGTCTTCTTAATGTCCTCGTAGAATGCATGGCCGGGTTCGTGTGCCGGCAAGATCTTGGCAACCACGATCGGGAC
>JBAXBD010000044.1:0-17262 GCA_037142165.1 Schlesneria sp.
GCTGATTCGTCTGTTGACCGAGCTGAGGGAAAAAGGTGCCCCCGTCGATGCGTATGGGATGCAGGGACACTTCGAACTTGGTGAAAATGAAATCCCACAGCTTCGAAAAACATTCGATGAGTTACGAAAACTGAAGATCAAAGTCGTCGTTTCCGAGTTAGACATCGACGTCGTGACTCGCGGTCGATGGTGGGCTGACAACGGAAGTCATCGCGAAGAGCTGTCCAAGTACGATCCCTATAAAGATGGCCTTCCGAAAGAGATCCAGGAGAAACAGATCGAACAATACGTGCAATTGTTCAAGCTGTTTGAAGAGTACCCCGACCTCATTATTCGTATTTCGTTCTGGAACCTGCACGATGGTCAGAGCTGGCTGAATTATTTCCCCTGGAACCGAGTCAATTACCCGCTGCTGTTCGATCGCAATCGAAAGCCAAAGCCTGCGTTCGATGCGGTGTATGAAACTCTGCGAAGTGCGCGTTCCAGCCGGGATGAAACGGCACCGTGAATTGCGATGTAGTCAGGTCGAATGCGTTACGTTGAGTTCTATTTGTTTAAGCTGCAGTTCGACTGAACTTCTGCGTTCCCAATCAATCCACTTAAATTTGGGAAACTCAGTCGTTTTCGAAAGTCTGCATCAGCCGACATTTTACTGGGCCAGGTTATTTCTGGTTCGGGAAAAGGATTGGTCTTACAGCTTGAAGCATTCGTTGGAGATCAGGATGGTTGTGATTGAGGTGATCGTGATCCCAAACCGCAACGGTCCCCTTGAAGCAGTCTTCAGCCAGAGACTCACCGATATCCTCATAACTTGAACCTAATTCTTGTCTGAGAACTTCTGGTTCATCTTTTGGACCAACGACGAAAACGCGATTCTTTAGATCGTCGGGAACTTTTTCTTCAAAATGTTTTCGTCGGGTCTCGTATTCCAAGTCGAAGTCAACGAGCATGATGACATAGCTATTTTTATGGTTACGCAGGTGCGTAACGTATTCCGTCGCGAACTTTTCGAGCACGCTCGACCAGCCCCCTGTGCAGGGTAAGACCTGGATTTGAGTCGACCGTACCTGATCGTGAAGCACAAAGCCGTTCGCGATCTGTCGGTCAGCATCATCTTCTGGAATAACGTAGACGTGGGGCAGATATTTGTTAACACTACTCATCCAATAACCTCGTCGCGAATCAACGCATCAATTAGATCGCCTTCATAATCGAAATTCTTAAGAAGTTTGGATAGCGTTGGGTCGAGATGCGACTTTCGCGCGAGAACGAACGTGTTGTCATCAGAGAATTTTCGCACCGTCTCGGGGTGGTGGCTCGTTGCGATGAACTGCCCATTCCGCTTTGCCATCTTTCGCAACGAAGTGATGAATTGGCCCACCTGCGAGAGCGATAGATGATTGTCCGGCTCATCCCAAATGCATGCGACGGGGTAACCCGAGGTGTTTGAGGCAACGATATAAGCGCTAAGAAAAAAGCATTTTTCGCCAGCGGAAAGCGCGTCAAACTCGACGGTCATAACTTCATCCGAATCTGATCTCTTGAATGTTACCATTAACTGTTTGCCGTCCTTACCGCGGTCTTCGTTCTCGATCGCGGAGAAATCTGGAATTACCGTTCTAACAAATCCGTCAAATGCGCCGTAAGCAGCAGGTTTTTTTTCCAAAAGGCCTCGAAGACACGAAGCAAAATTTGACGCGTCTTCATTCATCTCGCCTGTCGGTTGATCGGAAAATCCAGTCATATTTGCTGGAATCGGAGCAACAATTATGAGCGATGCCAGGAATGCCTTGAGATCTTGAATTGATCGCTCCGGAGGCTTCTCGTTGATGACAGGAAGTGCAAATACGTGCCAGTCAAGTCCGAAGCTGTTTCTATTTGTGAGATCAACTTCAGCTTCTTTACGCGTGAAAATAGCCTGTCCATCGACTGACAGGCTTTCGTCAGTAATGCGGGCCTCTCGGAAGAGTTCGGGCCAGTCAAACGACACGGCGTACGAAAAACGTTTGCTTGAGATCGCTAATTCAATTTCGAATCGCATCGGCCGGTCGGTCCGGTTGAACGAAAAATCACTTGGCCCAATGAGTTTGCCGACACGACTAGAGCCGCGACAAATGCTTTGGATAATGGCAAGTGACTGAAGTACCGTCGATTTTCCGGCACCGTTTTTTCCGAGCAACAGCGCGGACGATTTACCAATGAAGTCGAGTTCCAGACTCTCCAGGCATCGGAAGTTTTGGACGTAGAGTCGTTCGATCATGCGATATCCGTAAGTGAGCGAGAGGTCATCAATTCATCGAGGCTCATTCAGACTGATTAAATTCCCGCAGGTTTGCAACTGCGATTATATTTAAACACCGGCAGCCTGCCAGCCGTCTGCCGAAATGATACGGAAGCGGAAAAAACAAGGGTGTAACGATTTTCTCGGATGGAGATCGTCAACTGGGGTCACAGTGCCCTGGCTTGCACGCTTCGATGCACGCGGCAGGGATCGTCAATGCGAGTTCACCCTGCTCTGCCGCGATTGTATTCATTCGGTGTTCCAGTGCCGCGAAGGTTTGTTCAACCGCCCCTTCAGGAGCGATTGATTTCCAGCCTGGGACAAAGCCGAGTCGAATGAAGTAATGCCGCATCAAGGCTGACCCATCAACGAATCGCTCGCGAAATCTGTAAGTCACCGCATTGACGAATTGGAAGCCTTCCTGTTCCAGCATCGTCTTGACCGAATCGACTGTGGCGCGGTGATTGATGTGGGCGTCGAGTACGGCGATGCGATCAGAAAAGCCGAGTTCTAACAGCACACTGCGATAGGCCTCGTAGAACTCCGCCATATGCCCGACGAGGTTTGTCGTCAGGAAAAGACTGGCTCCAGGTTTCGCAACGCGAAAGCATGACCGCAGTGCCGCTTTAGGGTCATCAAAGTTATTGATCCCAAGGTTCGAAACAATCAGATCAACCGATTCGTCAGGCAGATCGATCCTTGCCACGTCCTGCACGAGGGTTCGAACGTTTTCGATGCCAAGATGATTCAACTTGCGATTCAACCGTTTGATGGCGGCTTCCCAGGGATCGACGGCGATCACCAACGATTTGGAACCGCATCGCTGCGCCAATTCGATTGTCATGAATCCGGTACCAGCACCGACGTCAAGAATCGTCATGCCGGAACCTAACGAAACATTCTCAAGCAGCATCAGCCCGAAATGAGCCGACCATAATGGCAACTCGTCGTAGAGATCGCCGAACTCGGGCGTTCTGAAATCGATTTCTTCGAGGTAATGCATGTCGGATTGATCCTTTTCGGTCATTCAAGCACATTGAATGGAGGAGGATAAACGACAGCTCCACTAATTCCGCTCAATGCACCCGGAAACAATTCCATCGCCATCCATGAATCTCCATCACCAAACGGCGAATTCAACGAACGGGCAAGTTTCGGTGAGAACCCGAATCGAGTATAATAGTTGGGGTGACCAAGAACGACGATGCTTGAATACGACGTTGTTTGACACGCTTCAATTCCCTTTTTGACAAGCGTTGCGCCAATCCCTTGTCGCTGAAACTCGGGCAAGACTCCAAGCGGCGCGAGCGACAAGATTTCTATTGATCCAACAGCACAGTTGATCGTCACAGGACAGAACAGGATGTGAACGACGATTTTATCGTTTAATGTGGCCACCAGCGAGACTTTGACATAGCCACCCGCTCGCAATGCCATGACAAGGTTCGCTTCGGTTGGCCCACCGAATGCTTGTTCGTGAACGTCTTGAATTGAATCCTGGTTATCGCCGTTTTCCGGTCTGATTGTCAGATTCATTTCTGCATGGTCCAGGCATATCAATTGAAATGCATTTCATTCAGAAATCTCATGAACGGCGTGCTGAAGGCCGTATCGGAAATCTCTGTACATCCCGGGTGACGTGAGGTGGTCCACCATGACAGCTCCGCTTTGGATCAGCTTGAAAGCCTCCGGAAGCGCGACAACTTTTTGTAATACACCGGACATGCAAAGCTGGTTTTTGAAACCGGATTTGTCCTCGCCTTTACGGTTGTCGAACACCGTTGCTTGCGTCCCCAGGAATCGTTCGAGTCGCTGACAAATTCGATTCAATTCGGGGAAAACGTTTTGAAGTCGAGCGGTCGGAAACCATATTTGACCGGTCACCCAGTAAAGTCTGTCCCGGAAATCAGGGAGTTTGATTCCGGCGACAGCACTCGAGTCAACATCGATCAGGGGCGGATGGGGACTCTCCTGCTGTTTCAATGAGGCCATAATGACACGCCTTGCTCCGGGGCTGTTGTCACCGATTTCAGGCAGCTTGATTTTCGATGGCCAAAACGTCACGGGACCAATCGAAGGGAAGTGAATCGGGAACTCTCGACCATCGGTGACGCCATCAAATTCCAGTTGGGCGCCACCGATCCGTGTTGCGCCAGCGTTTTTGAGCCAGTTCACGATCAATTCGGTATCGTTCTTCGTTCCAAACTATGTATGCGTCTTCGACACGGGTCAGCTCCGAATGATAATTGGCTAAACAATCTCTTCAAATTCGAGCTTTTAAGAATCTGCCAACCTTGTCCTTCATTCGCATCAATGATCTGCTGCAATCACGCAGCAAATTTTTCAGGCAAGCTGCCACACGCAGTTTTTTGACATGACATTACGCGCTATGGATGCAAGAAACTTTCGCGACGTTTATCATTAATCAGGTCAAATTCTCAAGAGCTTTGAAAAAATTCTTCAAGCGAACAGCTCCTTGATAATGCCGGTACTGTCGCCGTGACGTGGGACATTG
This sequence comes from Schlesneria sp., assembly GCA_037142165.1. GTDB lineage: Bacteria > Planctomycetota > Planctomycetia > Planctomycetales > Planctomycetaceae > Schlesneria. Next base: position 4,797 of record JBAXBD010000044.1, read on the forward strand.
ACTCCAAGACCGTGGAGCAATGTCAGCCAGGCGTTGCAGAGCGGAGTGTCCTTGGCCACAACAAGATGTTGCCCGAGTTTGACTCCGGCGCCGCCCCCGGTCACGAGTGTCGGACAGTTATCCAGATAATGGACGTTGCGGATATTGCTGCCGAAAACGACGCAGGTGTTGTCGAATAAGCTTGATCCGTCCGCTTCCCTGGTTTCTTTCAGTTGATCGATCAAGCCGGCGAGAAGTTGACTCTGGACAAGATCTCGCTTTTGCGAAGCTTCCATACGCTCGCCAGGGGCGTAATGGCTCATGTCGTGTGGAGCGACCCTGATCCCGAGGCTTGCCAGTAATGTGCTGATCGGTTGGCGGTACGTCATGACTCTTGTGGAGTCCGTTTGGAAGGCGGCGACGATCAGATCGTACATCAGCTTGACTTCGTCCACCCCGGAAAGGCTCGATGACGGAGCCTCATAACGAGCCGTTGGCTTGGGAATGTTTTGCCATTGTTCCTCTTTTGTCAGAGTCGTTTCGATGTCTCGAATCCCCTGGAAATATTCGTCGAGTTTCGCATTGTCGTTCCTGCTGATGTGGCGCTGGATGTCTTTGGCGTCGTCCATGACCGCGTCCAGAACACTCCGTTTCTGCCTCAACATTTCCTGGCGTTGTTCGATCGGGGTTGTGTCGGTTGAGAACATTCGGTGAAACGCGGCCAGTGGCTTGTTAAGACCCGCCACCGGCTTTCCGCGTACGTCCCAGGCGAGTGACAGGCCCGGGCCATGCCCGTTTGCTGCGATATCGTGATCGCTTCCGTTGAGTTGCAGCGAGGCAAAGCGAGTTTCTTTGCCGAGTACCCCTGCGGCGACTTGATCAACGGAAATACTGTTATGGAATGCCGCTCCCGCCTCGAATCGATTGGCTCCCGTGAGCCAGAACGTGCTGCCCCAGTGGGCTTCTTCCGTGTATTTATTGGTTAAACCTTGGGCGATGGTGAAGTCAGACTTATGTCGGGCGAGCGGAGCCAATCCGGCGGGTAAGGTGTAATTCTCGCCCCGATCGTTCACGTTGGGAAACCAGGTCTCTTGAGTGACACCGTACCCGATTCCCAGAAACACAACTCGTTTGGGTGGTTTGACGGCGTTGCTTGCCGAACAGAACCGTTGAAAACCGAGCGATTCGAGAAGCGGCAGCGCGATGAGTGATGTACCGGCTTGAAGGAACTTGCGGCGTGAACGTTTCGAATTCATGAATGATTGCCTGCGAAAAAAATTTCATTTCGAACGGAATTCGTTGCTGCCGACAAGGACCTTGATGAATTCTCGCATGGCGAAATCTTTCTGGCGAGACTGATTGACCATCTGTGCGATCAGCGGTTCATCGCGGAAACTGCGAGATCTACCGAGGGCATACTCGAGAACGGCAATACTGAACCCTCGGGCGAATGCATCCGACTTGGAGGCAATGACATCACGCAGTTCAAAGAAAGTCGTGAACGCGGGGCCATGATGAAACGCGCCGGAAGGGTCGATCGTCCAGGTCTTCCTGCCCAGTCCTACTGCTTCATACGTGTCTTCGGTGCGCCATTGTCCAACCGCATTGAAATTCTCGAGAGCAAGTCCGACGGGATCGATCTTGCGATGGCAGCTCGCGCATTGAGCCTCTTCCTGATGAGCCCGAAGCCGTTCTCTGGTGGTCAGCAGTTTGTCTTGCAACCGAGAGATCTGGGGGACGTTTGCCGGTGCCGGAGGCGGCGGGTCGTTGATCAGTTTTCGCAGGACCCAGGCCCCTCGTTCAACAGGGGTCGTCTGTTCGCCGTTGCTCCCCATGGCGAGGATTGCCGCCATGCCGATCAGGCCACCTCGTGGCAGTCCGTTGGGGACGGCGACCTTTTGATAAGCATCCCCCTTCACTCCTTCGATGCCATAATAGATCGCGAGCAGGCTGTTGATAACAATGAAATCGGACTTCAAGAGATTCCGCAGGCTTTCGTTCTGATGCAGCAGATAACCCACAGTTTCGTAAACTTCAGTGCGCGCCGCCATCTTTGTGCTTTCATCGAAAGCAGGATAGCGCACGTTGTTGAATCGGAAAAAATCCAGTCGATCCAAACCGAGCCACTGATGTGTAAATGGTATGACAAACCCAGTTGATCGCGGGTCATCGATTAATCGATCCATCTGTGCCAGTAACACTGCCGGTTTCAGCAATTCTCCGCTCGTGGCAAGGTCTCGCAATAGTTTGTCCGGTGGTGCTCCCCAAAGAAAGAACGAAAGGCGCGAGGCGAGTTCAAGGCCGCCAAGCTCGCGGTTCTCCTGCTCACCCGCTTGTTCGATGAGGTAAAGAAATCGAGGTGACGCGAGCACGATCGACAGTGTCTCCCGCAGCGCGGAACTGTGTCCAGTACCGGTCGTCCGGCGTTCGTCGTAGATGTTGACGAGTTTGTCGAGGAACGTTGCAGATGCAGAATTCCCGCGACAAGCTTCCGTGATGAAGCGATCTAAGGCCGCTCGCACATCATATTTGGTGATGGCAGAGGCATCGTCACCCAGCGGGATACCGAGTGCGCGAATCCCAGGTGGAATTTGCTGTTCTGAAATCATTTTGCGTTCGACTTCAGTCCAGTCGACCCACAAAGCGAACTCGGGGCCGATTCCGTTTTGCTTTTCTCCTTCGGCAAAAACGCGATGTCCTTGCTCATTACTGTCGAACGTCCCTTTCTCACGGATAAAAAATGATCCGCCGCGACTTTTTGTCAGGTTGAAGGGGATCTCGATCACCTGAGGTGCGTCCATTGTTCCGGAGACTTCGTGGGTACTCAGATGAGTCGATTGCACGCCGAATTCGACAAATCGTCGTGCAGGAGTTGCTTGCTTGGTGGCCGCAATACGAATTCGGACAATACAATCACCGGGTGGCCAGCCACCGATTCCGAAGTAATGGAGCGGATTAACTCCGTTATCGCGAATCGTCAAAAACGCACCGTTCTTCACTTCGGGTTGCGAGAGAAAATAGGCTTGATACGGAAGTAAATTCCAGGCACTGATCCCTTCGTGCGTGGCATGCTCGCCATCAGCAAAACCAAATTCCGTTGGCGATGGGACGTCTTTCAGTTTCTGCCAGGAATGGTAGAAATTCCATGGAGGCTGATTGGTCAGTCCTTTACGAATCTCTGCAGCAATCGCCCGATTCTCAGGCCGGTCTGCCGCAGCATCGATGGCCTTGGTCCAGAGATTGTACTTGCGCCGCAGTTCGATCCGATTCGCCAGATTGATTTTGACTCGATCAACGACATCTTCGGCTTCGAATCGTTGTTTGTTGTTAGAAGAGGCATGAGCGACTCGTTCGAATGCTTCGGCCAGCGCTTCAAGGCCCAACGCGTGATATTGCTCGAACTGATCGCTCGACATGAACAGGTTCGACCCCCAGGTATCGAAACCTCCGTTGCCCGTGTCGGCAGGAAGTTCGCTCACGTCAATCTGAACCCCGAGAAGTTCTCGCAGCGAGTTTCCATATTCGCGGCGATTCAGTCGGCGCATGGTGATGATGCCATGCTGATCACGCAGGTTCCGCCTGACGTCCGTCATGACATTGGTGAGATCATCCAGGAAGTCAGTTTTTGCCCCGTTCGGTAGCTGGGTTTCGTCAGCAGGTGGCATAGAGCCGGAATTAAGGGCATTGAGTACTTTCTGCCATCGCTCGGCGGATTCATTATCAGCAATTTCAAAAGGAAGAGTGTCGACGCGGAACTTCCCTTCTGGCTTTTCGGCATTGTGACACTTCAGACAGTATTCTTGCAGCAGCGACTTGTGCTGCACGTTCATGGATGCAGTCGTATCAGTATCGGCAGAATATGCCGAGTAACTTACCAGAAGCAACATGAAGCCAATCAGCGGGGGACGAATGTCACGGCCCATTTTTGTGGGCGTCGAAGACTCGACCCACCCTGCAGTTTTCCGATTCATTCTAAGTCCCACAGAATGTTCTGTAACTGCCATTGTCAGACGGAGGCTCTTCATACATCGCGGCATCTGCGCTAACTTCATTCGGCTTTACCAGCACTTCCAATAGTCGGTGTAGTGCAGAGAGGTCATTGTGCTCCTCTGCTGCGGCGAGTGCTTCCTCGACACGGTGGTTCCGGGGGATGGTGGCTGGATTGACGAGTCTCATTCCCGCCTTAAGCAGCGTGATTGGGCGGCTCTCGCGGGCGAGGCGCTTCTGCCAAGTCGCATGCCATTCTCGGAAGTCCGGACCGGCATATTGGTCCTTTGGCGGAAGTTCATCCGCAGAGAGATCGCGAAACGTGTTCGTAAAATCAGCCTTGGATTTCTCCATCCACGTCAACAGTGACTGCACTAAATCCAAGTTGTCAGGCTCTGCGGTTTGCAACCCGAGTTTCGCCCGCATTCCATCCAGCCAGTACTCCTGAAACAGGGCGGGATATTCGCCGAGGACGTCCGTCGCAATGGCGATGGCTTTTTCCTGCTCAGGGTGGATCAGCGGTATCAGGGTTTCACCGAACCGGGCGAGGTTCCATTGCGCGATAGCGGGTTGGTTGCGATAAGCGTATCGACCAGCATGATCGATCGAACTGAAGACCGTGTCCGCGCGGTAAGTGTTCATGAACGCACAGGGTCCATAATCAATCGTCTCACCCGAAATCGCCATGTTGTCGGTATTCATCACGCCATGGATGAAACCGACAAGCTGCCAACGGGCGATGAGTGCCGCTTGTCGGTCCAGGACCGCACGAAAAAATTCGAGATACTTGTTCGGAGAATCCGCCAGTTCAGAATAGTGCCGGTTGATCGTATAGTCCGCGAGAACTCGCAGATTGGCTTCGTCACCACGGGCGGCGACGTACTCGAACGTCCCGACTCGGATATGACTAGCAGCGACTCGAGTGAGTATCGCGCCTTGCAGTCTCGTTTGTCGATAGACAGTTTCACCTGTGGTGACGACAGCGAGACTTCGTGTTGTTGGAATGCCAAGAGCGAACATCGCCTCGCTGATGATATATTCCCGCAGCATCGGCCCAAGAGCGGCATAGCCATCGCCGCCGCGCGAGAACGCAGTCCGCCCTGCCCCCTTGAACTGGATATCAACGAGATCACCGTCTGGAGACCGGTGCTCACCCAGCAGAATCGCTCGACCGTCACCGAGCATTGTGAAGCCACCGAATTGATGGCCTGCATAAGCCTGTGCGATCGGATTGGAACCATTCGGCAAATCCTGGCCCGAGAACAAGGAGGCGGCTGCTTCCGGAGAAACTCCATTCAGGTTGAGACCAAGTTGATTTGCCAGTCGAAGATTGAGAATGGCCACGCGAGGTTCTTTTGCCGTGGCTGGCTTTGCGGGAGCAAAAAAGGTGTCAGGCAGGCGCGAATAGGTATTGTCAAACCGCCAGCCGATCTGGTCTTGTCCGGGATGTTCGTTGTTCGCATTCACCATCACATTCCTTCAGTGGCGTTTCCTGACCAGAAGAGTATAGGTGGTAAAATGAAACAGCGAGAGCCTGGAAGCGAAATATTGCATCAGTGTCTGAAATTGACGAAAGAGTGAGCTAGGTTCAGTCGAGTCTTCAATACCCACCATTCTTCGATATTTTTACAGGCAATAGAATTGGGACTTGATCGGATCAGTTAGCCAGTTGGTTCATGCTGTGTTTTGTCTTCGGAATAAAAGTTTGGCTTCCTGCCAGGTAACGTACTTTGATAAGCTCATCGTGAGAAAATGAAAAACGATGGCAGGTGATCGAACATGTCGACCATATTCGAACCAAAATTATTGACACCAGAAGAATACGGACGCCTGACGGACGATGGTCGGCTGACCGAACTCGTGCGCGGAAGGATCATTGAGTTGAATGGTCCATTCACCTCGCATGGCTACCTTGTTTACCGCGTTGCCATGTTATTGGGGCAATTCGTGGACCAGGATCATCTTGGTCGAATAGTCACCGGCGATGCAGGTGTTGTGACAGAGCGAGACCCTGATACCGTTCGCGGGCCGGACGTCGCGTACTACAGCTATCAACGAATCCCGCAAGGGCCGTTACCTGAAGAATATTGGCCGGCCAGTCCCGAACTTGCTGTCAAACTTCGTTCCAGGAATGACCGATGGAAGGATGTCTTGCAGAAGGTCGCCGAGTACCTGAACGCGAATGTTCTGACAATGGCCGTCATCGACCCTGTACCAAAGCGAGTGCATATTTATTCGGCGGACAATGAAGCGACAATATTGAATGCCACTGACCTGCTGAAATTCCCAGATGTACTGCCGGGATTCGAAGTCGTGGTTGCACGATTATTCGAGTAAGAAATGCCTTTGAGATCTCAGACGGACAGTTCATTAAAGTCACCCCGCCGTCAGTTCGGCTGAACCCAGACATCAAATAACGAATCCAGTATCAGGGTTACAAATGACCGATCACCATTGCCTGAGCCGCCGCAATTTTTTGTCTGCCAGTATCACTGCTGTCGGAGGCCTGATGACGACTTCAATTGATGCCGCCGAAACAGATCTTCCCTGGATCGATGCCCATTCGCACATCTGGCCGCCGGAGACTGACAAATTTCCGCTTGTGTCAGGACAGACGAAGAAGGACTTGAATCCACCCAGCTTCACCGACGACGAACTGATGGCAATCGCTCGGCCTGAAGGTGTTGGTCGAGTCGTCCTGATCCAGCATTCGGTGTATCACCTGTTCGATAACTCGTACCTGATCGATGCGGTGCGGCGGCATCCCAAGCTGTTTCGGATTCAGGGAATGGTTGATGACCATCAGCCGAACCCTGGCGAGGCGATGAAAAAACTTCTTCCCCAAGGCGTGACCGGATTCCGGATCACGCCGCTAATTCGCAAACCGGAAGAACAGCCCAAATGGTTGGAAACGCCGGGGATGGTTGAGATGTGGAAGACGGGAGCAGCGACTCGGCAGGCGATGTGCCTGCTGATTAACTCGTCTGATTTGCCAGCGACCGACCAGATGTGTGAGCGACATCCAGACACACCCGTGGTTATCGACCACTTTGCTCGAATCGGTGTCGATGGCCAGATGCGCGATGGCGAAATTGCAAACCTTTGTCGATTAGCGCGTCATCCACACACCAGCGTCAAGATCTCGGCATATTACGCTCTGGGCCAGAAGAAGCCGCCGCATGATGAACTGATTCCCATGATCAAGCGATTGTACGAGGCGTTCGGACCACAACGTCTGATGTGGGCCAGTGATTCTCCGTATCAGATTCAGGGGGTTAACACCTATAAGGCGTCAATCAGTCTCGTACGAGACCGTCTCGACTTCATTTCGAACGAGGACCGGGATTGGTTGCTTCGCAAGACGGCGGAACGAGTGTTTTTCTACGCCTGACGAGGACACGGCCAATTCGTTACCGAGATCCCGCGTTAACTCGTTACCAAGTTCCAGCTTGGTAGCGAGTTAATATGCCTTGCAAGGTCTGTGGGGATCTCTTAACAATGTCAGAATGTCTTTGTGTCTTGGCAACTCTTGCACTCGTCATTCCTGAGCCTTAACCAAGATTCACCATGCGAGACTCACCACCCGATCAACGTCGGAGCCACTTCGCTTCGTGGGTTTTGTGCGGTCACACGTTGCAGCAGATGCGCAAAGGGCTCGGATGGAATTTGGCTCAAGGCCTCTTGGTTTTTGCCTACTTTGTGGCTGTCGTGTTCACGCAGTATTCGGCCAATCGTTTCGGAGCAGCGGGGTTGGAGCTGTTTCAACGAATGACCTATCTCAATCTCGTATTCATGACGATGATTGGGATTTCCTGTTTTTCGAATTGCGTCGTGTCAGAGCGTGAAGCAGGAACATTAGAATTATTGCGAATGACAGGTTTGGGGTGGGCAGGGTTTCTCGTGGGGCGCTGGCTCCCCCTTTTTATTGGCTGTGCGATCATGTTGATCTTGCAGATCCCCGCCATGTCGTTCGCCATAACACTCGGAGGTGTCCTGCCGGGGCAACTGCGAGCGATGATGGTTTTGCTTTTCGTTCATCTGTTTTTTGTCGCGAGTGTTGGATTATGGATTTCGGTTGTTTGTAAGACGAGTCAAAGTGCGGTAGTGGTGGCAATTGTCTTTTTCAGTGCCTGGTTCATCGGCCCCTTGGGAATCGAAGCACTATTGAATCTGGCCTGTCCAACTTTGAACAATTCCACCGTTGAAAAAATCATTACGCGGCTTCATTCCTGGAGCGCGTTCGGCTGTACCCAACGGTTGTTCCAGTCATCTTCAATAACGCCTGTCCTCTGGTCTACGGAACAGAGTTATTTATCTCTGTGGGGAGCGATTGCCATCGCCGGGAGCTGGTGGGGACTTGAACGTTACGCGGCTCCCCATGTCGCTACGGCGAAGTCAATGACCACGCGTCGGCGACGACAATGGGGAGCCGGCATGATGGCGGTTTTCTGGAAAGATTTTCGCGCGATTGGCGGCGGCTGGCGATGGTTCTGGTTGCGATTGATATGTTATCCCGCTTTAACGCTGGTCTATGGACTGAATAATCCTGCCGTTCCATTTCCTTTTTACTGGCTCATGATCCACGAAGCAGCGCTGCGATTGATGGGCTGGGACACGGCAATCGCCGTGGCACAGCTTTACCACCGAGAAATACGTGAGCAAACCTGGGGGACACTGTTGTGTCTTCCAATTTCACGCAGGCAAATCGCCTACATCAAATTGGCAGGAGCATCGCTGGCGTTGTCGCCGGGATGGTTTTGGGTTGGCATCTTGAGCTTCTATGTACCGACATTGGGTTGTTATGGAGCGACGATCATTGATGTCATGTTTTTTACAAGCATCGTAATTTTGGGCTGTCACGTCACCGTACTTGTGTCGGTTCTCTTCCCTCAGTTCAGTTGGACAATCGCTCTTTTGCTCGGAGTCCTTGTCGCGCATTTGGAACTGATTGGAACTCAACTCGTCGTATTCAATTATTTTCCCACAGCCTTCCAGGATGAACGCTCACGGCTTTCGTTGATCGGTTGGTTTTTATTTTTGACTCTGTTGATATCGGCGGGACTTCACAAGCTGATTGCCAAGAGACTCGGTCGACTAAGCGACTAGGTTACTAGTTACCACGTTGGAGCTTGAGAGCGCGTTGCTGGAGGTGAAGCTTGGTTTCAAGTGCGAACTCACTGAAAACAGAGTTAAGTACTGGCGTCCGGGTATGGCGGATGAATAGGATCGAACTTATGGCAAGGATCACTGTCGATGTGGGCCTGCCGAGAGTTTCGCGTGATTTCCGTTCGTCCTCCAAATCCGGATCGAGCGATCCATGGCCCGAGTCTATGTTGAACTGAGTGACTTTGCCCCTCTTGTTCATGAGGTTGCGAACCGACGTCGGCCCCTGCTGACAAAGACGATGAGCCACGGTCCGCAGCCGCTGCAAGTTCACCTCGACGTTACGTTGCACGCTTTGGAATCGATCGAGTCCGACGGTCCAATCACGGTCGAGTCTGCGGTCCAGCCTGGCGAGGCTTGGATCAAGTTCAAGGCGGATGTGCCCAGAATCAACCTAAAGATTAAAACCACGCTCACGCGAGGCACGTTCTTGATCAAGGACGGCGATTGGCTGCTGGACGTTAATTTTGAATGCAGCGTCACCGGACAAATCCACCTGACAGGCGGGCCGCATGATGAACCAACCACAAACTCGTCGCAGCGCCATTTTCAGGTCGAATTCAAAAACTTCCAAGTCCGCTGCCCGGCGTTCCCTCAGTGGATGGAACGACCGATGCAACCGATTCTGGAACGAATGTTAGAGTCGATCATTGGAGAAATGATTCCCGTCGAGTTACGTCGGCCATTCACAAGTTCCGATTGTGAGACGCCCGAAACGCAGGTCGCAGCCCTGGTCCAACAGTCACGATCGCGTTCTGACGGGAAACGGCCTTTCCAGAGGGGAGCCGTCAATTGGTCGGCCTATTATTTGGGCTATGGATTGACGGTACCGGTTGTATGGATTTCTACCGCTTTTCGTCGAAACACCAAAGTGGATTCCGCGTTAATTCGGCCGCGAACAGAGCCGGTCGGCTGACCGGTTCTCAATCGACGTCATAACATGCCGGCACTCAAAATGAGCACGAATTTATCTTCGGCTCATAGGATATTCAGCCGATGCGAGTATTCTTGTGGCACCGAAAGACGACTGGCTCGTGTTTTCGATGGTGGTTAATAATGAGAAATCTCGATGAGCGTACGTATTTTGTTGATCGAGGATGAAGACGAGATTGCCGACTTCGTGGTACGAGGGCTTCGGGAAGAGGGATTTGTCGTCGAACGTGCGGCCGACGGCCAGGAGGGTTGGTATCAACTGAAGACGGGTGTGTGGGATGTCGTGCTGCTGGACTGGTGGCTGCCTGTCACGGATGGATTGGCGCTGCTTCGTCGATTTCGCCAGCAAAATCAAGCGACGCCTGTTCTCTTTCTGACCGCTCGTGATTCAGTCTCTGATCGAGTGAAAGGTTTGGATAATGGAGCCGACGATTATCTGTGCAAGCCATTTGCCTTCGATGAACTACTGGCCCGCGTCCGAGTTCTGGCCCGTCGACAAAGTCAGTCAGGATTTTCGTCGTTGTTGTTCCAGGACTTGATTGTGAACCTGGCGTCGCAGCGGGTTGAACGGTCTGGTCAAAGGATCGAATTGACTTCAAGGGAATACGCCTTGCTGGTCTTCATGCTGCGACATCCGGGCGAAGTTCTCAGCCGGACTCGCATCTACGAGCATGTGTGGGAAGAGCGATACGACGGATTGTCGAACACGCTCGAAGTGCATGTCATGGAATTACGCCGAAAGCTGGAAGCGTACGGACCTCGCCTGATCCACACACTGCGTAACCGAGGCTACCGATTTGGCGGGGAAGAGACTTAAGTCATGACTCTGACAACTCGACTTTCCCTGTTCTTTCTGTCGATGTTGGCCGTTGTGTTACTCGGCTTTTCAACGGTGCTCTATTGGCTGGCGGATCAATATCTGCATCGACAGTCTCAAGAACGACTGGACGCGGTCCTCGGAACGCTGAGTGCTGCTTTCGATATCGGAGCCGAAGGGGTTGAATGGGAGCCTGCCGCGCGTCATATCAACCTGGAGACCCCCGCTTACACTGATCCTGTGGTCTGGATTATTGGTGACCATCGGGGGGAAGTGGTGGATCAGTCAAAGACCGCTGAGACTGACCAATTTGTCGACCAGGTGTCCCACTATCAGCATTCGTCGGATCGTGATGGGGTATCTCGCAAGGGTAATTGGTACATCGGGCAACGATGGGTCAAAGGAATTGGCGAAAATGCCAATGTCATCGACACGACGGAAGAAGGGGACAAGTACCCGAAAATGTCGATCACAGCGGGCGTTTCGCTTGTCCCCGTTTATACAACGTTACGCCGATTAGCGGTTTATTTAGCTGGCTTGTCACTGGCGGTCTGGATCACGGCACTTTTTCTGGGTCGATTCATATGTGGTCGTGCATTGTTGCCAGTAAGGAACATGGCCGCGATTGCGTTCGAAATGCAAGCCAGTGATCTCGCAGGGCGGTTGCCGGTCCTCACGAGTCGGGATGAATTGGAAGACTTGAGCCGCGCATTCAACAGTCTGCTGGACCGTGTCCAGGAAACGTTCGAACGTCAGCGCCGTTTTACTGGTGACGCCTCACACCAGTTAAGGACACCGCTGACCGCAATTCTTGGTCAGATTGATGTGGCTCTGCGGAAAGAGCGTAACAACGAAGAATATCAGCGAGTCCTGACGACAGTGCACTCAAAGGCCCATCGCCTCAGTCGGATTGTGGAATCATTACTTTTTTTAGCCCGCGCCGATTCCGATGCCCCCGAGCCTCGATTAGAACTGCTTGATCTTGGGTCGTGGTTACCGACGTATCTCGAATCCTGGAAAGACCACGACCTTGCGAAGGATATTTCGCTCGAAAACCATGGTTCAGGAAAATGCGTGATTTCGGTGGACCCCGAACTCTTTCGAGAATTGCTTGATATCCTTTTGGATAACGCCTGCAAGTACAGTCCGCCAGGGACCGCAATACAGGTCAGGTTGGAATGCGTTGAAAGCCATGTCGCAATTCATGTTGTCGACAATGGATATGGCATCGCAGAAAGCGAACTTCCGAATCTTTTTGTTCCGTTTGTTCGTTCTGACGAATCCCGCCTGAAGGGGATCGAAGGAATTGGCTTGGGACTATCGATTGCCAAACGATTAACTGCCGTGTTTAAGGGTGAGTTAACGGTGGCCAGTCGAAAAAACATTGAGACATGCTTCACCGTCAGGTTGCCTCGAACGCGTTGATATCGAAGGCCTTTCACCGGTGTCAAACGGATTCCAACATCATTGATGTCTCCGTGACAATAAATCTTCATCGCGTTTTCGGGGAGCAAAGCCAAATTTCTAAGTTTTGCTTTCGGATAAAGGTTGGATCAGATATATCTGATCCAACCTTTATCCGAAAGC
>JBAXBD010000045.1:0-17241 GCA_037142165.1 Schlesneria sp.
ATCGAACTTTGGCACGATGAGAATGAGGCATACGTCGCTGCAGGCGGTAAGCTGACGGACATTCGCAATGCGCTGGACGATCAAAGGCTTCAGCTTCCAACGACGATCTACCTGCGTGGTTGGTGCGATACAACCGGCGCTGAACATGCTGCAGGACTCGATGAATGCAAGAAGCGACTGGAAGACGCCGCGAAACTCGGGGCGATTTATTCGATCGCCAGCCCGGCGGGAGGAAAAGTCGATGTGGCTCTGGCCGCTCGGAATTATGCCGAACTGCTGAAACTGGGCCTGTCGTTCGGCGTTAAGCCCGCGATGGAATATCTGGGGTTTGTTGAGCAGATCAATACGATCGAGTCAGCACTCGAAATCATGAACCTTTCCAATCATCCAGAAGCGACGATCGTCGTTGACCCGTTCCACAACTTCCGAGGTGGTGGCCCCTTCTCATCGCTCGGCCGGCTGCGTGGCGACCAGATTGCAATCAGCCATTTCAATGATTCTCCCGCGTTACCGCCGCGTGAACAGCAACATGATCACAGCCGAGTTTTGCCGGGTCAGGGTGATTGTGATCTGAAGCAGTGGCTGGGATTGCTCAAGCAAGTAGGATACTCGCGCTGGTTGTCTTTGGAGTTATTCCGCGAAGACTTGTGGGGACGGGATCCGAAGGAGGTGGCTCGGATCGGACTTGAATCGATGAAGGCTGTGGCCGAAGCTTGAACGCGGCTGAAGTGAATTCGGAAAATAAAGCCGTAATGTTGTGTTCCACGGTTTGACCGTCCTCGGTCAAGCCGTGCTCTTCGGACCTGTTATCGAATCGTGAAGACAAGGCTTCGGAGAAGACTTTCATACCTTGATACCCAACGCGGATAACGATTGACCTGCAGGAAGAATTTGCGCAATGTTTAGCAGGTTGTTGTGTCTTACCTTGGTTTAGGAATCGATATTAAAAACGTCATTACGGCGTTTCGACGGACTTTCTGTTCCCCGGCCAGTGGGGTGGCGCGACCAGGAACGAGATTAGCACGAGCAGGCCAAACAACGTATGGGCCGCAGTGAAGACCCATTTGGGCGCATCGTAGAACATCACGTTATGGACGAGTTTGGCCATGAAACTGCCTGAGTAAGTTTCTTGCTCGGCAAGTACCCGAAGCTGACGTTCCCAGTCTGTCAAAGGACAGTTGATGCCCGCCCAGGCTTCGGCGACGACGATTGCGATCATCGATAGATGCCCGCATCGCCACCAGAAGTTTCGTGCCCACTGATGTCGGTTCAGAATTCCAATCCAGATTGACGGGAGACCTAAAACCACCGTTAGGAAGTAAATCAGGTGGATTAGCATCACAGCGTCGGCGATGAGTCGATAGAAGAGTGTCATGTGATATACTGCTGTCACTGGGTCAGATTAGTCCAGTCTGTGCTCTCAAACTTTGGCTTTCCAGTGGGATTCGCGGGTTCAAATTTCAAAATGTCGCCAGACCACTCTGCGATTGATTAATCGCTTAGTCGGCCAATTTTGAAATTTGAATTCCCGAACACGAAGTTCAATGTGCTTGCGTTCTTAAATCGGGTGCGAACAATTGTGCCACACAATCTGCGATAATCTCGTTCTCGCCGTCCGCTTTTTCCTTTTGAAGTGCCTTCCATAGCTCAGCACCTCGGTCAACGGTTGTCTTCAATTTGACTGGCAGTCGATCGTGGTCAATCGGACTCAATTTCGTTTTACGTCTTTCTGCTTCGAGTGCGGCGGGGATATCCTTAATGCGACAAACAGTCACGAATTCCACTAGGCCCACGAGAAGCGGGTTCATTCTTCCGGCGATCAACGTTCGGGCATCGTCCTGAAAACCGACCAGGGGTTTTCCGAGCGTCCAGGCAATGGCGGCTTCCGAAACGGCCCCTTCATCAGGAACTCGACCATTCAAATTCCAGACCATTGCATCGCAAGCAATCGCCAACTGATAAACATCGAGAGCGAAGATCGCCTCATGCAAAAATGATCCGGCGATTTCAGGAGCCCAGCCTTTTTCGATCAGGGCTTCACGTACGAGACGAAATTCCATTCCATCCCGATGCGGTAGAAACACCGAATGCCCCTGGCTCACCAGAACTTCGGCGATCACAGTCATTTCATCACGTTCTGACTGATTAAATAAAGGTCCGGCGCAGTACACGCAAAGGGAATCCATGCGATCGATATTCCGTGAAAGAGAATTCAGTGCCCATCAGATCAAAGCGCGCGGTCGAAATTCTATCGTCTTAACCGGCAATCACACAGACGTCGGCGATAATTGTTTGTTTATTTCACATCCCTTAAACGAGGTTCTTTTTGTCCACCATTCCGTGCAATGGAAGAGAATATTAACAACGCAAGCAGAGTCAGACTCATCGGTATTTATCTTCGCTAATCCGAAGAATCAGTCGACAGAGACTGCCGTTTTGTCTTGGCCAGGAATAAAACGGCCGCTGCGATAAGTTCGGTGACAAACCATACAACACGCAGTAGACCGGCTGCGATGAGTGCCGTTGCGGGTCCGATTTCTGGGTGATCTTTGAGTGCCTCGACCAGAATTCCCTCGCGAACTCCGATTCCACCGGGTGCAATCAGGACCAGGAAGCCGCCTACCAGCGACAGTGATGCCGATGCCAGCCAAACCGGGAATAGAGTCAATTTGAATCGTGCGTTTGATAAAGACTGTAGTACAAAACCGAGGCTAAAAGCATGACAGATCCAGCCAAGCGTCATGACGACGATCCCTTGAGAAATAAGCCCTGCGGAAATCGAAGGTGGATTGTCACCGTTTCTCTTTTGACCAGGGATGACCTTTCGACCGACTATCGTAAATAGCCAAGAGCTGATTGGGGTCGTGGCAAACGTGGCGATGATAACCACGACGGGCCATAAAAGTGGCTGTTTCTGCAACCAATTCAGTTGTATGGGTAACCACTTCGAAAAGGTTGGACCCAGTGCTGATGGGGCCAGAGCTAAACCCAACATTGCTCCGGTCGCGATGAACACAAGCGATTCATACGCTGCGGTGACACCAGCCAGAACCGGGTTGACGTTGGCACTTTTCGTCAGCGAGCCTCGAATGATCAGAACCATCGCCTTACCGGGGACGTATTTTCCAATTTGCCCGACGTGATACGCCCTGATCGCTGTCCACCAATCCAATGGCTGCTGCAGGTGACGCAGTGTCGCTCGCCAAAACCAAATGGAAGGGAACCACCCGATCAGGTACGACAGGGCTGCGGGGATCAGCCACCAGGCGTTAATCTGAATCGATTTTGGTGGTGCCAATTTCCAAAGTTGAAATGCCCGTCGTCCGATGAACGCCAGCACAATCACAAATACAACCAACTTCACGACAGGCCAGTACGAACTCAGTTGAGTTTTCTGATCGACCGGTTCATCATCATTTTCAGAAGTGATGACGGAGTCAATTTGCGACATTTGCGACCTTTGCAATCAAGTCGACGGTCCGAACTGTCGCACCATGTTGTGACGCAACGAATGCACGAGCCGCCTGGCCCATCCGCTGCGCTTTATCTGGATGACATAATAACTCGCGAACGGTCTCGCTTAGTTCATCAGGGCTACTGACGACTTTGGCTGCGTCAAGAGATATCAAGGCTTCTGTAATGTCTTTGAAATTCCAGGTATTCGGTCCAAACAGAACCGCCGCACCGTACCCCGCAGGTTCGATCATGTTCTGTCCACCTCGGTTCGTCAGGCTACCGCCGACAAAGGCGATGTCAGCCAATCCCCAGCACGCTGCTAATTCCCCGAGCGTGTCCAATAAGCCGACTTCAGGACCGTCAGTGACGTTTTTCGCCTCCATCAAGGACTTCCCCTTATCGACGAATGTACTGCGTCGAATCAGGCAGCATCCTTTCTGTTGAATCAAATCCGCGACCTCGTCGAATCGCTCTTTGTGCCGAGGGACGATAATCAAACGGAGTCGTGGAAATTCGTTTCGTAATGCCAACCAGGCATCAATGGCATATGCCTCTTCCGGGTCCTGCGTACTTCCTGCGATAAATACGAGATCGGATGCATCCAATCCGAAACAGTTTCTCAGTTCAAGCGTTTTCGAGTTATTGCGGTCGGATTCAGACCGATCAAATTTGATGTTACCGCTGACGATGACTCGATCAGCCGGGGCACCCAATCCGAGCAAACGGTCTCTGTAGGTGTCCGTCTGAACGGAAAGGGTTTCAAAGCACGATAACAAGCGCTTCATCAACGGTTTCAATCTTAAATAGCCGCGAAAGCTTTTCGCTCCCATTCGTCCATTGATCAAGATCAACGGAATCTTATGTCGCTGTGCAGTGAGGATCAGGTTTGGCCAAAGTTCTAATTCCACGAGCACAATTAGCCGTGGCTGAATCGCCGAAAGCGCGTTATTAACAGACCAGCTAAAATCCATGGGGAAGAACGATACCGTGTACCGAGGGTACTTTTCTCGTGCGACATCATAGCCCGTTTCGGTGGTGACGGTGATCAACAGTTCGGCCAACGGGAAGCGTGCTTCTGTGTCCTCTAAGACCTTCTGTAACTGTATCACTTCACCAACACTAACGGCATGGAACCACAGGCAAGTCCGATCAGGATGCTGACGGGATAGTCGACCGGTCAGTTTCTCGTACCAGCCGCGCCGATATTTACCCTGAGTGATTCGGCGGTAGATCAGCACGGGTGCAATTGCCATCAGCAGCAGCAGGTACAAACCGTTCAAAAGCCAGCCAAAAACCCGGGGCATCCTCTCCCTTTACGGCAAGACTCGAAATCGGGAGTATAAGGCAATCGAGCCAAGGCGCGATTGCGAGGCCAAACTTTATCAGGTTTATTTGCCACTGCTTCGGAGTCTTCGGAGAAGCAGTGTCTGACCTTTGTTCCAGTCAAAGAGCACTGCGTGACCGACAACGGTCGTGCAGTGCCACCCTGATATCAAATATCTCAAACGGTCAAGTTGCACCGTGGCACTTCTTATATTTTTTGCCGCTGCCACACGGACAGGGGTCGTTTCGGCCAACCTTATTTCCATAGTTCCTGATTGGATCGATTGCCGGTGCGGCTGATCCATTCTGGCTTGATCGATTTCCACCCCCCTGTTGTTCCAAGGCAGGATGATCATCGGGAATGTCATCAATAGGTGATTCATGGACCTGCGACGTAATCTGCCAGCGATCTGATGTTGGCTCGGGGATCTCCACGGCGATCCTGAAGATCATTCCGGTGACTTGTGACGCGATCCGGTCCCACATTTGTTCGAAGGCCCGCATTCCTTCGCGGCGATATTCAACCTTGGGGTCTTTCTGTGCGTAACCAACCAGTCCAATCCCCGACTTGAGTTGATCCATAAAGTACAGATGGTCTTTCCAGGCGGTATCGAGTGTTTCAAGAACCACGGATCGTTCGGCATGGTGAATTTCATAGCGATACTTGCGCTCGAAGCTGTTCCTGAGATCACGTTCCAAAGTCGCTCGGTCCAACTCGGCAACCTTTTCAGCCACCAGTTCGGTCCCGAATTCCTGATTGGACCAGTCTGCCAGTTCCTTGGCAGCAGCAGTATTGATGACGCGTTCACGTGCGGCCGGTCCAACTTTTCTAAGAAGGTCTTTATTTGAACGAGGTCCGCAGACGGCGTTCAGCAATTCTTCGATGCGCTTTGAAACCTGTTCACCACGGGAGATAAACTGCGTGCTGGTTTCTCGCAACATCTGGGTCAGATCGGCTTTTGATCGAGACTCGACTTGTTCTGGTTCGAGCGACGTTTCAAAACGGCCGTTCGCCCACTTTGCCAACCCATCGCGGTCGTATCGAGCGGTCCCGTTAAACTCTTGCATGTAGTGAGAAAGACCAACCGAGACCGGGAACTCGATTTCTTTGCGGTGATAAAGGTCGGTGATTTCTTTTTGGATCAGCTCTGCAGCTTCTTCTGGTGGAAGGCCCTCAAACTGACTTGCCTGCATCTCAATTCCGTATTGCTGATGCAGCCATTCGGCCAGCGATTGTCGGCCCCACTTTTCATCGAGAAACACTTCCACTGGCGTGAAGTCGTATCGGTTGATTGACTCCAGTGCTCGCTGATAAAGGTAGTCGTGAAGTTTTCCAGAATCATACGAATCGGGATCACTTTCGGTCAGGAAGCCCGCTTTGCGAAGCTCTCGCTCGTTGGTGTTCAGACCGTAATTGGAATTGACCCACTTTGAGAGAGCCTGCCAGTTCTGCTCGCGAGCGTCGACCCCTTCTGGAATGTTGTCTTCGATCTGTTCGCGAATGCTTTCGTAAGCCTGACGGTCGGCGCGATCCTTGAGAAAGGCCTCAAGTTGATCAGGTGCCATGTCTCGCACTTCTCGCAACTTCAGTTCCAGGCCGCATTGTTGTTTGACCCAGGCGGTCACGGTCTCCCAACGATAGTTGGGTTGCAGGAAGTATTCGGCCTTCTGCGTTAACTGCTTTTCGATCATGGACAGAATCAGCGCCCGGCAATCAGCGCCTTCGAGCACCGACTGGCGATAGGAATAAACCCGCTTTCGCTGTTCGTCCATCACTTCATCGTATTCAAGCAGATGCTTTCGCTGTTCGAAGAATCGTTCTTCGACTTTCTTTTGTGAGCTTTCAATCTGACTTGTCACCATCCTGCTTTCGATCCGCTCACCTTCCTGCATGCCGAGACGAGCCAGCCAGTCCTTCACCCATTCCCCACCGAACTTTCGCATCAAATCGTCTTCGAGCGAAATGAAGAAGCGGCTGGAACCATTGTCCCCCTGGCGACCTGCACGGCCACGCAACTGAAGGTCAATGCGGCGTGAATCGTGACGCTCAGTCCCCAGAACATGAAGACCACCGAGTTCGGCGACCTCGCGACCCTCGTCTTCCATCCCTTCACGCTGCGCAATCTTCTTCGTCAGATCGTTCCAGACAGCCTTGGGGACATCCAGTCGAGTCGGATAGAGCGGTCGGCCGTCCTCGTTTTTCATCTGCTTGAGTTCGTCCCAAGCCAGATATTCGGGATTGCCGCCGAGAATAATGTCGGTACCGCGACCTGCCATGTTGGTGGCAATCGTCACCGCATTTTTGCGACCTGCCTGAGCAATCGTTTCGGCTTCCCGTTCGGCATATTCGGGCTTGGCATTCAGCAGCTTGTGCTTGATGCCATTTTTGATCAGCTTGTTGCTGAGCTTTTCGGAATTCTCGATCGAGACCGTTCCGAGAAGTACCGGCCGGCCTGTGGCATGGACTTCTTTGATCTCTTCAACCACCGCGTCCCACTTTTCTCGTTCCGTCCGGTAAACTGCGTCGGGATAAGTAATGCGTTTCAATGGTCGATTTGTTGGAACGGTGATGACGTCGAGGTCATAGATTTTTACGAATTCGGCCGCCTCAGTCATTGCGGTACCGGTCATCCCCGACAGCTTTTTGTAAAGCTTGAAGAAGTTTTGCAGTGTGATCGTCGCGAGTGTCTGCGTCTCTTCCTTGATACGCACCCCTTCTTTGGCCTCGACCGCCTGGTGAAGACCGTCACTCCATTGACGACCTTCCATCATACGCCCGGTATGTTCGTCGACGATGATGATTTCGTCCCCGCGAACAATGTAGTTCACATCCCGTTTGTAAAGATGGTGCGCTCGCAAGGCGTTATCCAGCAGGTGCGGCCATTCCATGTTGCCGGCAGTATAGAAGCTTTCGACACCGGCCAGTTCTTCGGCGTACCGCACTCCCGCTTCCGTAAGATGGCACGTGTGTTCCTTTTCCTTCACTTCGAAGTGAAGGTCACGCTGCAACTGCCGAGCGATCTTTTCGGCTTTGGGATACTTCGTAACATCGTCATGAGCCCGCCCCGAGATGATCAGCGGAGTGCGGGCTTCATCGATCAGGATGTTGTCGATTTCGTCGATAATTGCGTAGGTCAGCTTTCCTTGCACCTGATCTTCGGCAAACATTTTCATGTTGTCGCGCAGGTAATCGAAGCCGAACTCATTGTTCGTGCCGTACGTGATGTCGCAGGCATAAGCCGTCTTGCGATCCGACGTCTCCATGTTCGACTGGATGGCACCGATCGTCAGCCCCAGTCCCATGTGCAGCGGACCCATCCATTCCATATCGCGCTGGGCCAGATAGTCGTTCACGGTGATGACGTGAACTGATCCGGCGAGTGCATTCAAGAAGGCCGGCAGCGAAGCGACCAGCGTCTTTCCTTCACCCGTTGCCATTTCGGCGATCATCCCCTGATGAAGGATGTAACCGCCGACCATCTGCACGTCGTAATGACGCATCTTCAAGTATCGTTTGCCCGCTTCGCGAACGGAGGCAAACGCTTCCGGAAGAAGCATGTCCAGTGTTTCGCCATCGGCAAGTCGTCGCCGCATTTTCGAAGCGGTTTCTCGCAGTTCTCCGTCGCTCAATTTTTCGAGATCAGGTTCCAACCGATTGATTCGATCAAGAAACGAACCGGGAAGAATCACCGATTTTCCACTCTTGTCGCGTGAGAATCCGATATTGCGAACTCGTCGTTCGTTCGACGAACCGAAAATGTTCGTGATGAACCGTTCAGCTCCGCCCAATACGATGTTGAAGGCATCGCCGACTTTATCCAGAATTTCCATGATTCATCCGTTGAGTAACAAGCTGCGCAACCCGTGCCAGATTCCAAGCAAACCTTGGACATAATCACATTGGACACATAAGACTTGCGCTTTCCATTAACGACCTTAGCAGGCTTCCTGCCACCAAATTTCCTGCCAGCCTGACAGGGGACACGGCTGGGTCAGCCATGGCAAATGACTGGCTCGGTTGCGGAAACCGCCAGAACGATTCGATCGACGCGACGTAACTTCCTTGCCACGCGCAGTTTATTTGGCTGTCCAAACCGGGTCAATGCCGCTCCGCGCTGTGCCAAAACTCCACCCAACCTGCCAGGAAGCAACCGCTATGCCACAAAACTCCTGTTTGTAATCTCTGCACGGCGGAATCATAGGGCGTTGTCAATCACTTGAATAACTGTGCCACTGCTTGACCGTCCTCGGTCAAGCAGTGCTCTTCGATCAGTGAGAAGACACTGCTTCTCCGAAGACTCCTAAGCAGTGGCACAGAAACCAAATTGAAAAATCTCGAAAATCACTATGGTTTCACGATCGTTCCATCCCGGCGACGCAGAGTGCCCCAGCGGAAATCGAACGAGGGATCATCGGTCACAGGAAACTTTGCTGCGAGTTTCTCATCCATGTCGATTCCAAAACCAGGTTTGTCGCTGGCATAGAAATAACCTCCCTTAAGCTCCGGACAACCTGGGAAGACATCCTGCTCGGCCTGAGTGAACAGTCGAGCTTCCTGGATCCCGAAATTCGGAATCGCCAGGTCGAGATGCACATTGCAGGCGTGCCCCACAGGAGAGACGTCACCAGGTCCGTGCCACGCCGTTCGTACGGCGAAGAATTCACAGAAGGCGGCAATCTTGCGAGCCATCGTCAGGCCACCCACCTGTGAAACATGAATCCGAATAAAATCAATCAACCGTTCCGAGATCAGTGGCACCCATTCGTTGGGATTGTTGAATAACTCGCCCATCGCAATAGGCGTACTGGTCTGTTGTCGCAAATTCTTGAAGTATCCAACGTCCTCGGGCGAAAACGGATCTTCCATGAAATAGGGCTTAAATTTTTCCACGTCTTTCACCAGTTGAATGGCCAGCACCGGAGGGACGCGTTCATGGATGTCGTGCAATAATTCGACTTCGTCACCAAGCTTGGTTCGAATGTGTTCAAAAAGTTTTGGGACTAACCGGACATAGGGTCCCGGTTCCCAGACATCGACTCGTCGATTCGACGGGGCCGGTTCATCGACTGCGCCGGTCGCACCTCCAGAACCGTACGTTGCCAATCCCGGAACGGAACATTGAATTCGAATATGTCGATAACCTTCGGATTGTAATTTGGCGACCGATTCTTCGACGTCCTGAAACGTCTTCCCCGACGCGTGACGATACGTATCAACCGCTTCGCGACACTTTCCTCCTAATAATTGATAAAGCGGTAGCTTTGCCCGCTTGCCAAGAATGTCCCATAGAGCCATATCCACGCCGGAGAGCGCATTTCCTAACACGGGTCCGTTTCGCCAATAAGAACTGACAAAGGCCGATTGCCAGATGTCTTCTATCCGAGTCACATCTTTGCCGATCAGAAACGGCTTCAAAAATGTCTCAACCGCCGTTTCCACAGCCCGGGCACGTTGAGTAAACGTCGCACAACCCAGGCCGTATAGACCCGGTTCATTCGTCATCACCTTAACCACAACCAGTCGAATTTTTGCCGGTGCCGTAAGAAACGTTTTGACGTCAGTGATTCGCAGCGGCGGTGTCCCCCGAGCTGCTTCTTCGGCGATGGCGACGGGTTTATCGTCCGCTCCAAACGCGCTGCGGACCAGCCATGGAAGACCGATGGCTCCCGAACCCAATACCGATGATTTCAGCCAGTCGCGACGATCCATTGGATCATTCTCCTTTATCGTTGATCTAAAGGTCTTTGCTCTCAGTCTGTTTTGGTGAACTCATGAATCGAGCGAGTACTTTGCCAAGCTTCCGAATTCTGATCCTGTGCCACTGCTTAGGAGTCTTCGGAGAAGCAGTGTCTTCTCGTTCTTACAGCCGAATAACACGAATGACCGAAGACGGTCATCCAGTGGCACCCTGGTCTTTCGCTTTGAAAAACCACCAGACCAAAACGGACCCAGCTTTCTCATCGCTGATTGACAGCGAATATGACGAATCTCAACAGAATTCGCTCGTAATCCTGATTTGAAGAGTACACGACGGGTGACCGGACGATTACGATTTAAATCCATGCGAAATTACTCCCTTCAAACGGATGGTGAGCAATAGCCGTTCATTCTCTGGAGAACTCGATTCATGTCATACGCTGACAATCCACCGGAAGTTTTGCAATCGGGGAATCGACGTTCCCTGTTTCTGGGACTGACGCTTTGCTTTCTTTGTTTGAAGGTCGGAGCTGCACAGGAAACGCTGAACGGGGCCATTGAACGAGTCACCCAACAGCCACACTTCAAACATGCCCATTGGGGAGCATTATTCGTCGACCTGAACTCGGGCGAAGTGGTCTTTGAACGGAATGCGGACAAACTGTTTGTCCCCGCATCAACGACGAAACTCTTTTCGGTCGCCAGTGCACTGGATGCCCTGGGTGCGGACTTTCGGTTTCTCACCCCGGTTGTTCGGCGGGGTGAGGTCACGGAATCGGGCGAGTTAAAAGGTGACTTGATCCTGGTCGCTTCAGGAGATTTAAGCTTTGGTGGCCGAACCACTCCCGAAGGAAAGATCGCCTTCACGAATGGGGACCACACTAACGCAAATGGAAATCCCGATGCAGAACTGACCGAACCTGATCCGTTGGCAGGCTTGAACCATCTGGCCAGGCAGGTCGCTTCGGCAGGGATCAAACACGTTCGAGGTGATGTCTTGATCGACGATCGATTGTTTGAACGAGCCGAATCGTCAGGAAGTGGACCGAGCCGGGTATCTCCCTGCTCGATCAATGACAACGTCGTTGACATCGTGATCAATCCATCCGAAGTCGGACAATTGGCAAAGTGGACCTCGCGACCTCAAACCGCAGCAATCCAGATCGAATCGAAGATCGTCACGGTCGAGGCTGACAAACCGCTGGAAATCATTCTTCGAGACGTCGGGCAAGGACGGATTTCGGTGTCTGGACAGATTCCCAAGGGACATAAGCCAGTCCTGAAGGTTCAAGAAGTTCCCGACTCTGTTCCCTTCGCACGGACACTCTTCATCGAAGCATTGCAGCGAGCGGGGGTCACCGTCGATGCCCCGACGTTAGGTGATTCGCCATCACAGTCTTTGCCAAATTCAGCCGAAGTCAAATCGCTGCCACAAGTCGCTGTTTTGACTTCGCTACCGTTTTCCGAATCGGCCAAGCTGATTCTGAAAGTCAGTCACAACCTGCAGGCCAGCACGTTGCCGTTACTCGTCGCTGTGAAAAATGGGGAACGAACATTAGCGGCAGGATTGAAACGACAACATACGTTTCTGAAGCAGGCAGGAGTCGACGTCGACACGATATCGTTTGCAGGAGGTGCCGGTGGCGCACGTGGTGATTACACCACTCCGAGAGCCTCCGTTCAATTATTGACTTATATGTCAAAGCGACCTGATTTCGCTGCGTATAAAGAGGCACTACCCCGGTTAGGTGTCGACGGGACGCTGGCCAAGAATGTTTCGCCGGAAAGTCCAGCTCGAGACAAAGTCCAGGCGAAAACAGGAACTCTATACGCCGATAACACAATGAACAGTGCGACCTTAATGACAAGCAAAGCCCTGGCAGGCTACATGACAACAGCAAAAGGTCGAACTCTGGTCTTCGCTCTTTTCGTCAACAACGCCCACATCCGCGACGGGATCACAACAAAAACGTTCGGCGACGACTTAGGCAAAATCTGCGAGATCGTCTACCTGCATCAATAAGCCTCGCCTCGGTGATGTAGGGTGCGGACAAGTCTTCGAAGTCCCACCAAAACGTCGAAAAAAAGTTGGCCAAGTTGGCCAAGTTCCTATTTTGATAGGCTTTTTGCAGGTGTGAAGTTGGCCAACGTTGCTGTGCTGACCGACTTCAACCTGACTGGTCTTCAGGTAGGGTACGGACAAGTCTTCGAAGTCCCACCAAAACGTCGAAAAAAGGTTGGTCAAGTTGGCCAAGTTCCGTATTTCGTAGGCTTTTGACAGGTTTGAAGTGGGTCAACTTCACCATTTCGGATTGCCCCTTAGGGTAATCCGAGTCTTCGAAGTCCCACCAAAACGTCGAAAAAAAGTTGGCCAAGTTGGCCAAGTTCCTATTTTGATAGGCTTTTTGCAGGAGTGAAGTTGGCCAATTTGGCTATGTTGACCGACTTCAACCTGACTGGTCAGCAGGTAGGGTGCGGACAAGTCTTCGAAGTCCCACCAAAACGTCGAAAAAAAGGTTGGCCAAGTTGGTCAAGTTCCCTATTTCGTAGGCTTTTCACAAGTTTGAAGTTGGTCAACTTCACCATAACGGATTGCCCCGCAGGATAATCCGAGTCTTCGAAGTCCCACGAAAACGTCGAACAAAAAAGGTTGGCCAAGTTGGTCAAGTTCCTATTTTCACAGGCTTTTTGCGGGTGTGAACTTGGCCAACTTGATCTGTCAGCCCGCCCGGGAAAAGTCGCCTCCCAAGTGTCGCACCCATAGGTCCCATTTGTCGCATAAGTCCCATTCGTCCCACCAAAACCAGATTTGATCAAATAGTTGGCGCGACTTCATCAGAGTTCGCGCATGTTAAACCGACGTTGCCGTGATTCAACCTTCTGATTTCTTTAGAAAACCGATTTCGTTTGAGCGCCTTGTTAAAAAAAATGGAAATACCTTCGGCCAAAACAGCGGAATGCGGCAAAATCTTCAAGATCTACCGCATTGCAGGTGCTCAGTCTGCTGGGTCTCGTAATCTCGACCGTACCCGACATTCAAACAACGAACCCCCGCGGATTGCGCACCGCTCCCACAGAAAATGGGCCGATCCGTGTGAGAATTTGTTCCAAGATGTCAAAGACCTAAGTCGCTGTCAGATGTCGCAAAGCCAGAACTGACGGCCCGACTTTCGAGTCGTATTCCCAGGCAAGCCGGGGTACTGATCCTTCGATTTCCAATTCTCTCAATGTGACTAATACAATCAACAAAATGCGACAACAATACTACAGATTGCGCGAAATAGCGTCAACAGAGAATAGCGAATAGTTTCTTAACGATTGGAATCTGCTCAAGAAAAATATTTTTGCCGAAGAATCGCCAACGTCGGGGCCGCGACGCTACAGGCGTCGAAATGCTGCATTTACGCCAACGGCGTTACAGATCAAAGCCCAGGGTCGAGAGCGTCAGCGAGCGCACCCTGGGTAAGGCCCGGCCGATCAGTGTTTTACACCAAAGGTGTTACATCACTCTTTATCCACTTCGAATCCTGATCGATCACGCCTTAATCAGTACGTTTCAATCTCATCGACCTTCACTCGCAGGCGATCCGCGATTGAATTCAGGGTCGCCTTCTGAATTCGTCGCACCAGACCTTGTTCGATGCGAGCAATCGTTTTTGCCGCCACGCGTTGGTAACTCGGCGGCGATACTCCGGGTCGAATTCATAAACAATGGCATCCGTAGTCGACGTACGAATGAATTCCCTATACTGACGCGTGTTGACCGGCTCTAACGGGAATCGGAAAGATAGAATATGAAGAACTTTCTTTGTTTGACTTTCGTAATCGCCGTCGCAATTTCACTTCCCACAATGGTGTCCCAGGCGGACGATTACGAGCTGGAAGTCATCGGTGACCTTCCGTTGGGAAAGCTTGCGTTTGTAACCAGTGGTTCGTTCGGACGTACGGGCTCAATCGTTTTCGTTGGACAAGAGGCGAATGGGTTTATTGGTGATCGTCCGGAATTCATCGACGGTGGCAAAAAGATCATCTACTCCAATCAACGGGGTCGCACTTCAACTTTGTTCGTCCGTAACCTGTCAGACAATTCGACCCATGAGATCGAGACTGGCATGCCAGACTTCGATCTGGATTCACCCTCGCTGTCCCAGTCTGGTAAGAAGCTCGCGTTTGTCGCCTGGCCAAAAGGTCGCAAGTCCTGCCACATCTATGTGGCTGACGCGGATGGGTCTCGCCCGAGGCAATTGACCGATGGTGAGCATCACAACTGGAGTCCTCGATGGTCCCCCGACGGAACGAAGATCGTTTTTGAATCGACACGCGACGATGATCGGCAGATTTACGTGATGGACGCTGATGGTGAGAATCAAATCAATCTCTCCAACGATAAAAAAATGAGCCATGCCCCATCCTGGTCACCTGACGGAACGCACATTGCCTACATGTCTGGTAGCGAAAATAAGACCTGTAGTATTTACATTATGAAATGCGACGGGACAGAGAAGCAGAACGTCAGTCACAGCTTGACGCGAGACTCCGAACCGACATGGTCACCCGATTCAAAATGGATCGCGTTTACACGAACTGATTCGAAGCCTCCCGGACCCGAGACGATGGATATCTGGATCATGAGACGCGACGGGCTGGAACAGCGGCAGATCACCCGCAACGCTGTGAAAATGTCGTCATACGAGCCAACGTGGTCCCGATAAACGGGACTGGACATTTCGTTGCTCCAAAACAAATCGTGGGCCCCACGTTCTGGGGTCGGGTGTTCAAATTTCAAAATTGGCCGATCACGCGATCTCCATCGGGTAAGTCATCCAGGCGGCCAATTTTGAAATTTGAACACCCGACCCCCTCTTAGTTCACTTCGCCACGGACATTGTTTTCCCGTCATTAATCATCTCGAACACGTTGATTCCCTTGATCCAGTTTCCGCTAAGATCAAATAATGTTCGATGGATTCGTGTATTAAAATACACGAATTGTCTTGTCAACGCGAGAACGACTTCCCTATTCTAAACCCATTGTCCGACGCGCGGTAAAAAATGCTGCGCATTTGGGCAGGATGCTGGGGAAATTGGATGTTTTAATTGTTGGGTTTGGTGATCGTCGTATCGCAAATCGTTTGATTATAATTGATTGCGACTATGATCGATTGGTGATGGGAATCACGGCACAATGTTTGCCAATAGGTTTTGGTTGAACAAATTTTAGGCGGACACATCTTGCCCACTGTCAATAATGAACTTCTGCGTCGCGATGTCCGGACACTCGGCGATATGCTCGGTGACGTCATCCAGGAATTGGCCGGTACCGCCGCTTTGGAGCGGGTTGAAGCGATTCGTAAGGTCGCGCGCGAGCGACGAGCCGGATCGCCAGAGGCGGAACATGAATTGACGAAACTGATTGCGGAATTGGACGAGCCGGCTGCTCGTGATGTGACCCGGGCATTCAGTATTTTTTTTGACCTCGCAAATCTAGCGGAAGATCGACATCGCGTTCGGACCCTGAGATTGCGGGAACGGGAACGTCACCCCGAGCCTCGCAGCGAATCGATCGGCGACGCAATCTGCAAATTACGTGATGCGGGGTTTACTCCTGCGGAAACGCAGTCGGCGCTCGATCGACTGGCCATTGAGCTTGTTTTTACGGCTCATCCCAGTGAAGCCAAAAGGCGCAGCCTTCGAGTAAAGCTTCGCCGGATGCGACAGGCACTGGAAGATCTCGATGGTCCAGACCTTTTGCCTCGCGAACGAAACAAACTGGAAAATCTGCTGCGCATGGAAATGTCCGTGCTGTGGCAAAGTGAATTTCTTCGTCCATCACGTCCGACGGTTTTGCAGGAAGTCCGTCGTGGATTAACGATCGCACCCCGGCTTTGGGAAGTCGTGCCCGGTGTCTATGGGGACATGCGACGCGCACTGGAAGTTTGCTATCCCGGCGTCCAATTCCATCTGCCTGTGTTTCTTCAGTTCGGATCGTGGATCGGTGGTGACCGCGACGGTCACCCGCACGTGACTTACGATGTGACCGCTCAAACCCTGCTCTGGCTCCGTCAAGCCGCTGTTGAAGCTCATCTGGTCGAATGCCGAAGGTTATTCGAGTTTCTCTCGATTTCCTCGGAAGAAGTCAAAGTCGCAGATGTCCTGAAAGAACGATTGGCACAAGCGATCCAGAAGTGGCCGGAGCTGGCCGAACGGATGGAGCCGGTCGCGCCCGTAGAAGTCTGTCGACAATGGCTCGCCATGATCCGCTGGCGACTCGAACACTCGTTCGGAACCAAAATCGGTGACGAATTGCAGCCCGGTGCTTATCGAGACGGCGCGGAACTGGAAATCGACGTACAGACCCTGATCGACAGTCTGCAGGGAAATCACGTCAAGCGACTGATCAACGACGAATTGCTTCCGTGGCTCGATCTGGTGCGGGTCTTCGGGTTGCACATGAACCGGTTGGACGTGCGACAGGATTCACGTCGACACAGTGAGGTGATGACCGAACTCTTCGCTAAGCTGGGTGTGACAGACAATTTCGAAACCCTCGCTGAGGATGAAAAGCAGGCGGTGCTGGCTCGGACAATCCCCTGGCCCAGTGACATTCCACGAGACGGTCTTTCGGCAACGACGATTGAAACGCTTGAACTGTTCCGTTTGCTGCATTCGGCCATGACGAATTTTGGTCCAAGCTGTCTGGGAAGCCATATCATCAGCCTGACCAGTACCCCCAGTGACGTGCTGATCGTGCTTTGGCTGTGGCGC
>JBAXBD010000046.1:0-17226 GCA_037142165.1 Schlesneria sp.
AATCCGAGGATTAGCGTCCTCGGCTCGCCCGGGCGGAATAATGGGATTCGAACTTGGCCAAGTTGGCCAACTTCGAACCTGCAAAAACGCTATGAAACAGGGAACTTGGCCAACGTTGCCAACTACGCTTCACTCTCCCGCAACGACTCTCTTGGCGTTTCGACTTGCTGATCCCCGCCCCTGCGCCGATGGCTGCGGGTTAAACTAAGTGTTGGTAT
Organism: Schlesneria sp.; assembly: GCA_037142165.1. GTDB lineage: Bacteria > Planctomycetota > Planctomycetia > Planctomycetales > Planctomycetaceae > Schlesneria. The sequence goes on from JBAXBD010000046.1 coordinate 219, forward strand.
TCATAAAAACGAAACAACCGGGACGCGATTTTCAACGCATCCCGGTTGCTATTCATTTCGAGCTTTTGATCGTCAGATCATTCATTGGTTGGCGTTGGGACATCGCCGTATTCTTCGGCTGAAGTTTCGGCCGAGATTCCGCTGATCGCAGTCGGGCGATTCTCAGCACTATTTTTGGTGACGCGAGTTGCCGTGCGTCCATCAAGGATGCTGCGGGCGGCATGTCGCAGTTCTTCATCACTGAGTCGGCGAATATTTCCCAGTTCGACCAGCGGCTTCATAATTCGTGCCACTTTCGCCAATGATGTTTCCATCAGGCTGAGTTCCACAAGATCATGACGAACACCGGCGAGTGATTGAATCTGAGCACTCAATTCTTCTCGGAAGCCGCTGAGCACTTCCAATGTCTGAATGGCGTCGGCCAGGTTACGTGTTTGAGCGACAAGCGTCGTTTGAATCGTCAGCAATCCGTCCAGATTCTGTTCTGACCCGGCGATGTTCAGTTTGTCGTTAATCAGCTTCCCTTGAATTGTCAGCAATCCATCCAGGTTGGCGTCTGATGCGGCGACATTCAAATCGTCGTTCACTAACTTATCCTGGTTCGTGAGAAGCCCATCCAGGTTCTCTGTTGAAAGGACGATGTTCAACGATTCGTCCGTCAATTTCGCTTGAATTTTCAGCAGTCCGTCAAGGTTCTGGTCTGACGAAGCGACATTCAATTGCTCGTTCGCCAACTTACCCTGGATTGTGAGTAATCCTTCAAGGTTCTGCTCGGAAGCCCCGATGTTCAACTGCTCGTTACCAAGTTTGCCCTGAATCGTGAGCAGTCGATCCAAGCCCTTTTCCGATGTTGCCAGATTCAACTCACCTGCGACAAGCTTGCCGTTCAGTCCGATCAGTCGTTCGGCTCGTTCGGTCGCGAGTTCGGCCTGTTGTCCACCGTCAGCAAGGCGACGTTGCAAGGCGACCAGTTGATCTGAAACCGTCTGAGCCGTTTTCAGGTTCTCTGAGGCTGCATTTAAACCAGACTTGAGCGATGCAAGGCCTTCAAAGCTGGATCGAGCTGATTCGATGCTTTCGAGTTGCTTCTGCAACCCGTTGCTCAATTCAACAAGTTGATTCAGCGCTGACTGAGCCTGTTCAAGTTCATTTGCCTGCGAGGCGGCGACTTCCTTGAGGGCGATCAACTTGTCGAGTGAATTGACCGCGTTGTCATGCGAATCCTGCTGCCCGACGATTTGATCCTCAAACGATTGAATCAAATCGAAAACCCGGGCAGCCCCTTCTGTTTTCGCTTGTTGATCAATGATACGAGTCTGCAACTTGTCGACGCCCCCGATTGCTTTCGACACGGTGTCATTCTTGGACGCGACCTGGAGCAGTTCGGTTCGTAATTCGCGAATTGCCTGCAACGCCACACGGGCGTCGGCAACCTGATCATGCTGAGCTCGCAAGCTTGTCAGCAGACTGTTTGCTTCCCAGACGTTATCGCTGGTCGCAGCCAGATCTTGCATCCTTTCTTCAACAGAAGTCAGGCTGGCTTTCATTTTTGCCAATTCATTCGCTGTCGGACGGGTCACAAGGAAATAGAGTCCTGCAAATCCAATCGTCACTCCCATAAAAAGCATTAACCAGGTTTGTTTGAGCTGTTCAGCCAACTGATTCTCTATTGTACGTGTTCTCGAATGATCGGTCGTAAACATAAGTCATTCTCCTGATCCCGCCGAAACGGAAAGATAATGGATCCTTGGGTCATCCGGGACCTGAAATGACGTCCCTTACGAGCGAATGACCCCACATTCAATTCACTCTCGTTGAAGAGTATCGCCAACCACTACGGCAAACTTTGCCGATTGACGAAGAGTTGCCGCTTCGAGACAAACGATTGTGGAAAATGGATCGATTGTGTGGATTACGATTGCCAGCCAGGATGTTTTACACGACGTTCGTAGATTGACTTTGACACCATGACGTCGAGGGGGATTGCATGCGACAGGCAGAAGACTTTGAAAGTGATGACGACGACTGGCACGACGACACAGACGAGGACTCTGACGACGGTTATATTCCCTGTCCTCATTGCGGCGAGACGATGCTCGAAGCGGCTGACCACTGTCCCGCCTGTAACCGCTGGATTACGAGCGAAGACATGCCGCGTAAACAGTATTCATGGTGGGTGATTGCCTTGATTTTGATCCTGCTGCTCTCGATGGTTTTGTCTGTCGTGCCGTTTTAAAACGACCGGAAACAACCATTGAGTGGTACGCAGTTCCGGTTTCTTTGCGCGTCGAGATTATCCGTTTATGTAAATCGAAAACGACGAGTCACGCGCCGTAGTAGTCCGACAACGCTTAAGTGTTATGTTGTGTGCCACTGGCGTGCGTCTTCGCTCGCCAGTGCTCTTCGTTCTTACGTGCAATTCGAGTTGAAGCCACTGGCGGCACAAAGCTGCCGCCAGTGGCTTAGTGTTGACGCAGTAGTAGCATGGGCTTCAGCCCGTGCTGTACAACATCTTACGGAGGCTGGAAGCCTCCGCTACTGGCGATTTGTTTTGAAAGTTCCTTCCGATGCGTGTTTTAGTGACGGGTGGTAATGGATTTCTCGGGCAAGCGATTGTCCGGCGCCTGCTTGCGCGAGGCGATTTGGTGCGAAGCCTGCAGCGCAGCGCGTCCCCGGAACTTGAGGCACTGGGGGTCGACTGCGTGGGAGGCGACATCGCTGATTCGGGGACCGTTCAACAGGCTGCCACAGGCTGTCAGGCTGTGTTCCACGTTGCCGCGAAGGCAGGATTCTGGGGACGCTACGATGACTATCATCACGCAAACGTCACAGGGACCCAAAATGTCATTGCCGCATGTCAATCAAACGGGGTTCGCAAGCTGATTTACACGAGTTCGCCCAGCGTCGTCTTCAACGGAACGGACGAAGTCGGTATCGATGAAGCGGTTTCCTATCCATCCAGTTACCTGGCCCATTATCCGCTGACGAAAGCGATCGCCGAACGAATGGTCATGTCGGCAAACGGGCCTCAATTGGCCACAGTCTCACTTCGTCCGCATTTGATTTGGGGTCCGGGTGATAACCATCTTGTTCCAAGGCTGATTCAACGAGCCAGGGCTGGGCAGTTGCGGCAAGTTGGAAACGGCAAGAATCTGGTCGATACCACGTATATTGATAACGCTGCCGATGCGCACCTGCTGGCAGAAGAGCGGCTGGAAATTGGCTCAAATGCGGCAGGCAAAGCCTATTTCATCTCCAACGGAGAACCGCAACCTCTTTGGGAACTCATCAATCGATTGCTCGCTTGTGCTGACGTCCCACCGATTAAGCGCCGCATTTCAGCCAGTGTGGCCTACACAATCGGCGGGGTGCTCGAGACGCTCTATAAACTCACCGGACGCACAGACGAACCGAGAATGACTCGGTTCGTCGCCCGCCAACTTTCGACAGCCCACTGGTTTCGACTGGACGCCGCTCGACGTGATCTCGGTTATGCCCCTCGAATCACCATCGAAGAAGGACTTCAACGATTGACGGAGTCGCTGAAGAGGACGTCCATCGGCAATCAATAACAGGACTCAGCGAGTGACTGTGCTTCGGGATTGCCATACGGCCGCAGCCGACGGAACTCCGTTAAACATTGAGGTCTTTCGGGCTGGTGCAGGTGTCGAAGACGCCTCATCCTTTGGCATCGGTACACCACCGCGAGCCGGCACCGTTTCGTAAGGTTCAGGGGCGGATCGAGCTGGGACAGTCTCTTGCTGGACTGGAGTTGTTGGCTGGTAAGCGGGGACTGAGATCGAAGCCGTCTGCTGCGCAGGAACGGCGCTGATCGGCGCTTGAGGAATGACCGCCGTCGCATAAGGGACTGCCTGGTAAGCCGGTGCGTATCCCATCTGAGGTGCGAACAGCGGCATGCCGAACGCCTGACCATTGCCACACGTCGAGCAGGCAGGCCGAGCAATGGCCATCGCTTGTACCGGAACATGCTCGGTCACGTACTGAACCGATTGGACGGGAACCATCTGAGTTGCCATCTGGGGAACTCGGCGAGTGACCTGAACCGGAACAGAAACTGTCTTGACCTGCTGCTGCAAAGTCGTTTCAGCAACTTGCCTGGTCACAGGTTTTGGGACCCAAACGGTCTGATAGCCACCCTCATCGACCGTGACATTTTTCGTGGTCGTCACCGGAACATTTTCGACGACTTGTTTTTGTTGCATCTGTGTCTCGGTCACATCGCGAAATGTTGTGACCGCTTGTGGACGAAGTTGAGTCGTCACCACAGGACGCGTCTGAGAGATCGTGCAATTGGCGGGTGCTGCAGCCATTGGGACGACGGGAGGTAACATCGCCTGTTGCGATGCACATTTACGACATTGAGCATCCACGTTCGCTGGAATCATGCTCGCCAGACCCGCCAGGGCCAAACAATTAAGAAGTGCGCGGTTCATGGATGATGCTCCTCGATTTATCAACGGCCAAAAATGATCAAATTGGATTAAAGTCTGCTGAAGCAGGAGCCCTGTTTTCGGGACACCCTGTTTCGTCTCATCGGCTGACCAATCCTGACGGCTGAAGTTATATTCCTAAAAGTCGGGTTAGATCACCTAGAATATGGCTGTTTAGAGCTTATTACGGTGCTGATTGCCGGTCTTTTTTTGCAGGTTCGGCGAAATCTGCAGATGACGTTTGCTCAAATCGCCGGAAAACGCGCGTAAACTCCGGTTCGCACTGGTGGAGCAGCCATCCTGGAAATACGGTTGACGCGATCGTCAGCGAAAGCATCACCAGATACCACAAGGGAAATCGCCACTTGCGGTTAATGTCTGAACTGACCCGTTTTTCCAATCGATCATGCTGATCGATCGCCAGTTTGAGAGCGATGAAAATCATTGCTGAAATGACAAATACGATCGCCGCGAGAAGGAGGTTTTCGTTTATCAATTCCGAGACGATCAGAAAACTGCTGGCAAAGAATCCAAGTATGGGAAAACAGGCTAACATCAACAGTGTGCGTGTACTGAACCTCATTCCATCGTCTGCTTCCCTGCGCTGGCCAATGTCGTCCGAAGGGGTCTGGCGATCATCAATCACCAAAAGGATCGAGCACATGATCACTGTCAGTTGTTGTTGCATCAGCCATGCTCCGCTCATTCCGATTCGAGTAAAGCAATAGCAACCCAACAGCAGGAGACCGGAAATACTTAGGTAGATGTACGTGGGGCGTTGTCGCGATTCGGCTGGAGCAATCGCACGAAGTGCGCCCCAAATGGCACCACCTAATGAGGGAATCAACATCCAGCCATCGAACGAAACCATCAGGTCAGGAGCCAGTGGCATCACAAACCTAAGCCAGCCGATACGGCTGGCGGATAACGTTCCGGCGAGAAGGAGTATGGCAATTTCAGGTTGAGCGTTACTCATGACACTGATTTGCGTGGAATGAAACGGAAACAATCCCGCTTGAATTGCGAACCCCACCGACAACACGAGCAACATCCACGGGAAACACTCGTAAACATAATGGTAAGCCAATTCGTTCCGTGTTGCCCATTTCTGGATCTCTTGAGTGATGTTGGCGATGTTCCATGAAATCGACTGAGTGTTCGTCGAATCCTGGATTTTCATCCACGGGACAGCGACGACCAGCATCGCAAACCCCATCGCAACAAACGCACCTCCGCAGTATTGAGTCAACAAGAATTGCTCGGCGTTCGCACGACGTTCTGAGTTGCCATATTGGCTAATCAAAAGACTGATGATGACCGTACTGGTCGCGGACAAAATCAGGTACACCCGCAGATCGTAAGTCGTCATGACACCCAGCGATGCGGTCTCAAACAACATGACCAGTGGAATGAACCAGCGATTGCTGTCAGATGACGAATCCATTCTCTGGATGACGATGATCGTCATGACAACCAGAAGCAACGCGGGAAACAGATTCGTTCCATCAACGGCGAACCATTGATGACGAAGCCGTTCAACTCGACGTCGATCCAATGTCCGGCGGACTTCGCTGATCGAACCTGTGTCCGTGTCAGATTTCGCGATGTCACGCTCAGCAAGTCGGATAATGTCCGCGTCCGCTGCAAGATCAAACTCAAACTGCCTCTCAAGCCCTGTCAGAATAAACAGGCTGCAAAGTGCGTTGGAAATGGCGAGCGTGCGTACCAATCCAGGTTCGAATCGCGACGCAGTCAAGGTCACGACAAACCCGATCAGGGGCGACAACACGAGCAACAGTGGCAACTGGTCTCGAAGTGACGTCAGCCAATCCATTTCCGAAATGTCCCTTTCTGCCGGAAACTACTACTTCGTCTTCGTCAAATTTCTCAATGAGGTTTCCGTGCCACTGCTTCGGAGAAGCAGCGTCTTCGTCTGTCGTTTTCTGAAAATCGGGGAGCACTACTTGACCCAAGAATATCAAACAGTGGCCCGTCTTTTCGAAGATTGGTCGACCACAAGGTCATACAGTGAGTCATTTTAAGCTCGATGACTTTCAAATTGAGGTTGAACAGTAGCGAGACAAATTGCTGAGCGATACGATTCCGCCTCCACGGATGGGCGATGTTTTGTCGGCGACAGCGTTTCGCCACGGTTCGACTCGGTCGAACTTCAACGGATGACAGAAGCACCTGCAACTCCATGGGAAATTGATATGTCGAATTCCGGTACTGCGGAAATCGTACGCGAAGAAACAGAAGCCTCTTTGATCGCTCGTGCTCAAGTCGCGGTCAGCCGCTGTAATTGGGAAGTCGGTGAGTGTGCCGCTCTCTGGACTAAGCGATTTGCTCGAGGCAGGACGGATGCCGATTTTGCCACTCTCGTCTCCCTCAGCGCCGATCAGGTTTATCAGCGGCGTCGAGTGTGGGAAACATTTGCAGACGTCTATCAAAACTATTCGACATTGAAATGGTCCCATTTCTACGCCGCGATTAATTGGGACGATGCGGCCGAATGTCTGCAATGGGCCGATGACGTCCAGGCCGGTGTCGCCGAAATGAAAGCCTGGCGTCGAGCACAGCGGGGCGAGGATTTGAACAGCCCTGCCATGGACGATGCACTGGATGGTCTCCCGACAGAACCAGCGCTCGCACGCGAAGCCGCTCCGTTTGATCATCAATCGTCGTTTTCTGTTTCGGCCAACAATCCCGCTGATGGTGAATCCGATCCGAATCTGGCAGTCGCTAATCGCCTGTCCAATGGCACAGGGGACTATGCACCGTTTAACGCGAACGCAACGACAGTTCCCGGACGCGAGCAAGGCGAACGGCCGGTCCTGAGCACCGAGCAGATCGCCAAACGGTTTACCACAACGATCGAGCGCTGCGTGAATCTGATCACGCCACAGTTCCTGGAAGAATTTGCAGAACTCCCTGACAAAGTTCGCAAACGCCTGATCAAAGCGGTTGAGCAACTCGCCGAAAAAGTCGAGGAACTGGGATAGTCGGTTGCAGCAACCCATGCTTTGGCCTGTCGTCCATCGCTCTACAGAATTAACAATCGGTCTCGCATCGCTGTCACTGGTCGGCGTCAGGTTAACAGACCTGACGCCGCCTGCTTTACCGCTATCTGATTTACTCGATAACCCCTGCTGTAAATTCCTTCATCTGATAAATGATTCGTCCGTCGACCGAAAGAAAACCTTCGGCCGTCAATTGTTTCGTTGCATCATCGACTTGCTTGATGACCGCTGTGACAGTGACAAGCGTGTCTCGTGGGATCACCTGTCCTCGATAAACCCATTCATGCTTCCCGTGAATTTGACCTCCCGGTTGGTGGACGATGGGTGTCGCGAACTGAGCATTTTCGCCGAGTCGCCATCGCTGGGCTGCGTAGAACTTCACGAGTTGAAAAAACGATTCGAGACCAAGCGAACCCGGCACCACCGGGTCCTGGTGGAAGTGAGCTTTAAAAAACCACGATGTCGGGTCGACGGAGGTCGTCCCGATGATAAACCCGTTTCCGTACGGCCCATTCGTTAAAGACAACTTCACATCATCGATCATCTGGAAATGCGAGTCTGCAAACGGGGGTTTGTCCATATAATGAAAGTTGACGCAATACTGATCTTCTACGGGTGATGGAACGAACGGTTTCGCATCGCGAATGCCGATCTGATTCATCAGCGACGCTTTGGAGAAAAATCCAAAGTACGTGTTGCCGACATAAACCGGTTCACCGTTGCACCGGAGGTCAAAGTCATAGTGCTGAATGATCATCCCACCCGAAGTGGAAACGCGAGTCATTTTTACCGTGGTCGTCAATGTTCCCGATGCTGCGGTCACATCGCGGAACTGGGTTGCCGTACCACCCAGGTTGCGGAACGACAGATCGATGTCGCTGGTCAAAGCTGATCCAACGTACGCGGCCAGCCATCCACACGGTTGCAGTGCCGTCTCGAGCAGGACGGCAAACGGCATCCGCATCTGACGATTGGACGCAAAATACCACGCGTCGGGCGGGACATCGTATTGCGCAACGACCTCGCCCCCTGGTTTCAACACCCACTGCTCACACCCGCTAATCGCAACGATCCGGTCCAGAAACTGAAACGGAGGGCCTGGTAGTCTCGCAATGATCCGATCCGAATCAAATGGGCGATACCGTTCGCCAAACGCATCAGAAGGGTTTCCAATGGCATAGGCAGTGATACGATCCGTATCAAACAAGGCCGGACGTCGGTCGTAGATCGGTTCAAAAGCCGCCGGTGAATGAGTCGCACCGAGCTCATCCACTCCGGTTGCCCGTGTCGCAGTCTCTCCGCGAGAGGCTGACGATTTCGACCAAAGGCGTTCGATCGCGTCGCGTGTCAGTCCTGATAATCGGACCGACATATCGGTAATCTCGACGATCGGTTTGCCATCGGCATACATCAGAGCATCGGCAAGGGAGTAAGGGGTGCCGGTTTCGGTGTATCCAATCTCCTTCAGAGTGATTTCGTACCAGACCTTCTTTGTACTGGCGAGAACCTGTCCGCGGCATTTCAGGCGACTTCGCACTTCCGGGATCGGCTCGTATGCCATTTGTCCCGATTCCCCCACCCATCCCATACGCAACAGGAAAATCCGCAGCGTGTGCATACAGCATTCGTACATAAGCGTCCCTGGCATGACCTGATCGTCACAGAAGTGACAGGTCAGGAACCAGTCATTCGGATGAATGTCCAATTCACCCAGGATCATCCCCAAGCCAAACTTCCCGCCGCTGGGATCGAGCTTCAGCACACGATCGATCAACCACATCTTCGACCGTTCACTGGATACTGATGCTGGCCCTTGATCGTTCATCAATCCCGGAATAGTCACGGGGCATTCTAAAGAAAGCCGGTGAAAGCCCGGGCCGAAACACGTACCGAGCTGCCCCTGTCTTAACGCCAGCAATTGTCGATCGTCATAACTCTCGACGCCCATCGGAACCAGGTCCGTCCAGTCGCCTGGTCGTTTTCCCGGGCGAGGTTGTCGGTCCAGCGCCGTATGAACAATCCCCTTCCCTCCAGCCAGTTCGGCTTCTGTGAAGAAGCCCGCGCATCCCTCCCGCATCGTCAACAGACGTTGACCGTTGATCGTGGCGTCGAACTCGAAACGGAATAGATAGGTCTGACCCTGGCGGAAGAAGTGATTAATTCGAATGTCGTAATGAATCGTCTCTCCCGGTCCCGGTAACTCGCGGTGGAACGTCACGACGGCATCCAGCAATCGATAGCTGGCGATTCCCTTCGTCTGAAAATCAATCCCCAGCCATCCAGACAAAAACAGGTCAGCCTGTCCTGCTTCAACCGCAATGCAGGTCGGAATCCGATTGCAATCGAGATACCACGCACCAGAATGAATATCGTGTTCCGTTACGACGCGACCGGATGTCATGGAAAGTGGTTCGCCATCAATTTCAAGAATGCGGTCAACCAGCATCAGCGGTTCATCAGGAAGCCTGACTCGAGTCGGATGTTGATCAATTTCGGCAAATAGTTCTCCCAGCACACGACCAATCTTGCCGATCGCAAATTCCATACACTGCGATCGCGCCAGTGATCGAGGCGGGATTTCTGGAATGATGTCGGTCGACGATTCGGGCGTTGGTTTCTTTATGTCGATCTGAGTCTGGTTCGATGTCGGACCGTTTCCAACCGATGAAGCCGCGGTTGAAATTGGGTCACCACCGGCAAGTCTCGATAGCAACTCAAGCTGATCGGCCATAATCCGCTGTGCCTCGGCTGACACGCGAAGATACGTTTCGTGTGCCTTCATTCGTGCTGCCAGCAGATCGTCCAACTGTGTCATAACATTCGGTCCAGAAGGTTCGGGTGTAAATTGTTGTGGTTTTGTGAGTGCAGGAGGTTTCGCTTCGATCGATGGCAAGCGTGAATCAATTTCCACAGAGATCGGTTTGGCTGTTACTTCAATTTCATGACGGATGTTGATCGGTCGCAATTGAAATCGCCAGCCGTGCGGAGGCGTTGGAATCGAGAATCCTGGTCCCCCTGTTTGCGTCACGATTTCGCGGCTTGAACTGACTGTCGTCGACTCGCTTTGCTGCGAGTGCTCATCGCTGTAGAGGTAAGTCAGGTCGGCTGGGATTCGTTCCGCGATCAGCGCTGCCAGCAATTCGAGGAATGTCGAAATCGGATTCGCCGTGGCTGGCAGGGCCGACCGGGCAAGATACGGACGATCGCCAAGAATGTCGTCAATCATCCGGGTACACGATGAACCGGGCCCGATCTCAAGAAATACTCTGACACCATCGGCATATGCCCGCTCGATCACGCGAGGGAAATCGATCGTGTTGACCGCTTGTGCCACGATGGCCTCGGCGGCGCTTTCCTGCGTCAACTCGTAGCGAGAACCCCATGCCGTGCTATAAAAGTCAATCGATCGCAAATCACCATTCGGGTCCGCGAAAGTGGGTGCCGTTGTCCGCATCACGTGCAGTGCATGATATGCCGGCTCAACCTGGCGAAGTACTTCACAATGAACCGTGCTTGGCGCTGCAAACGAAACGAATGTCGCCGACAAATTCTTGACCAGCCGTTCAACCTGGCTCCGATCACCTCCGATGACGCATTGATTCGGTGTATTGATGATCAACAAGTAAACACGCGACGAACGAACCGAATCAACAGTGGACTCGTTCGTGTTTGACGCAACGATGGCCGCTCGAACCTCGTTCGCCGAACGGTCGATCACACCAGAGACCCACGGGACATCAGTCCCTTCAGGAATGTTCCATGCACGTCTCGCCGCATTGAACGGGTGGACCAGATCGCTACCAAACAGCGATGCGGCATCCATTCGGCCCAGCATTTCGTCTCGATCTTTCCAGGCTCTCAATCCAAAAAGTGCGGCAGACTCGCCCAGGCTATATCCCACACTGGCGGATGGCCGGACACCGAATCTTGCAAGCAGGTCGCACACGCCAGTCCCGATTGCAACCTGGCCGAATATCATCGCTTTATGATCGTCAAGCAATTCCGTGGTCGACTTGCCGTACCAGATGAGCTCTGGACGATATTGGTCCTTTAACCGGTTGTTCTTAGCATCTTGTCGAAGCAGGATCTCGTGAAAGGCCGAAAGCAGTTCGCGGCCCATACCAAGAAATGCGTTGCCCGAACCCGGAAAGACGTATGCCAGTCGACCTGTCTTTCCAAGCGGATCACGCGAAAAGAAAATCCGCCGATCAATGCCGTCGGCAGCCGAGTTTCCGTAAAGTCGAACCTTCGCCAATCGAATGACCTCTGGCAGTTCATCGATGGACTTGATCACGAAAGAGACAGCCAACTTCCGTTCCTCGCATGGCGGTCGCTCCAGAAACCAACGTTTTGCCAATGGCCCGATCGACTCATGTGAATCCGCCAACTCCACCAACCGATCCAAACCCGATTCGAGTTCTCTGATGCTGTCACCATCGATCACAAACAGTCCGACATTCAGCCGCAGAGTTTCCAGAACCTTGGATTTCGGAGTATGGAAGAATGTTGAGTCCGCATGATCCGCAAGTTCAAAAGCGAGACGTCGGCCGTCCACCCCTCGACCCGTGACGCGAATTCTTCTTGGCCCATCCGACCGATTGTGTAACCAATGGTCGGAAGTTGAGCCTGGCAGAATACGGTGCCGCAAAGAGTCTGCGGCGGTTGCCAGATCTAATAAACCAGTTGCTGCGCCAGCGTTGATGGCTGAATCAGTGTTGTCACGGCTTCGATTCGACGAATCGATTTGCGTGATCACAGCGTGAATAGGGTCGCCATCAGCAATTGCGTCTTCGAACCGCTTTATCACAAACGCCGTCGCACTATCGACGGTCGTCACCGATTCCGGTCCCGTTGGCAGGCCCCACGCTGCTAACTGACTTCGAATATCGCACGGTAAGTCGACCGCACCGACCAGTGCCTGATCAAGTTCCCCTCGCCGCAGTGCATGAGCGGCCATTTCACACGCACGTAAACCAGAATTCTCGCCGGCAGAAATCGTAAAGCTGGGACCACCGACATTGAATTCACGAGCGAGTCGGCTGGCAACAATCCCCCCGAGGTTGCCCATCACGCGATTCGCGGTTAACGGAGGGCCGACCGATTTCTTCAGTTGCGTCACCCATTCGGTCATCTCCTCAGGACTAAGAACCAGCCCAAGCACGTCAGCCCATCGTGGTGCCAGTTCTTCAATGGACCATCGAAGATGAAAATTCGTCGTGTTCGGATCAAGCTCGATACCAATGAATACCCCGGTTCGGTTACCCAACCCGGAAGTCGCGGTCCGAAGAGACTGCTCCTGGTCTGAATGCAAGGCGTCACGCAATGCTTCAGCAGCAACCTTCAACATCAACTGCTGCTGCGGCAACATATCCTGCATTTCCAGCGGAGGAATGCGGAATTCGCCAAGCGGTAAATGAACCGACGAAATCGGCTCGCACAATGATTGGCTTGTCTCCAACGCCGAGCCGACTTCGTCACGATACCATTCTGTCTGTGTCACTCCCCATTCTTGCTGCAAAGTCTTTTCGTTTACTGATCTGTGCGGTTGCACCCCTTTGACGGCCGCTGACGACGTTCCCGTCTGAACTGCGAGTCCGACAATGGCAATATTCAGGCTTGGCTCTTGAAACGATACCTGTCTGGATTCCAGGCTGATCGGTAAGACGCCCCCATCGGTTCGTAAGACCTTTTGCGACGGGGCTTCAATAAACTCTTCAATCAATACGTGAGCGTTAATGCCGCCGAACCCAAAGGCATTAATCGTGGCGCGACGAGGAATCAGGTCCGATCGCGTCCCATGATCAACAACCGATGTCTCGACACGTTGCCCCCACGGTTCCGCCTGACGCAGGACGCGAAACGGGCTTCCCTGTTGAGCCAGCGCCGTCGCAGGCTTTTCGTAGTTTGCAGTCGGCGGAAGTGTCTGATGCCTGATCGCCAGTAACACCTTCATCAGGCCGGCTGCCCCTGCACCCGTCAACAGGTGACCAACGTTCGACTTCACTCCGCCGATCACACACTGGCCGGGAACAGCCTGTTCCCGTTCCCATAACTGATGCAGGCTGTCAATTTCGACGCCGTCGCCGACGGGAGTCCCCGTGGCGTGACATTCGATCAGATCCACGTCGCTCGGTTGCCAACCCGCCTGCTGGTATGCCGATCGCATGGCGCGAAGCTGGCCTTCTGAATGAGGTGCTAACAGGTTTGCACCACGATCGTTCGACAGACCAATCCCCGCAATCACTCCGTAAATGTGATCTCCCGATTTGATAGCGTCGGTCAATCGCTTAAGAACGAAAACCCCTGCCCCTTCGCCAACGACCAGCCCGTCAGCAGCGGCACTCAAAGGAGCACATCGGCCACGTCGTGACAAGGCCTTAAGCTGAGCAAATCCCATCTGCGTGTACTGGCAGTCGGGGCGTGACATCCCTCCTGCCAGCATGGCGTCAGCTCGATGAGCCAGCAGTTCTTCGCAGGCAAATTTCAAGGCATAAAGTGAGGAAGCACAGGCGGCATCGAGCGTGTAGGCCAGTCCCCCCAGTCCCAGACCTTCGGCGATCAAAGCGGCCGGAAGACTGGCAGCGTAATGGTTCAGTGGATGCCAATCCGAACGAAGAAAATTCCGGCGACATTCCGACATCAATTGACTGCGGCGTTCGGCAGTTAGCTGAGCCGATTCCACTATCCGCTCCAGGAATGTCCGTCCCAGCACGTCACGGCACATGGCGGACGTCGATTCAGTCGGCAGAACAATGTTGCCGAGAATAACGCCGACACGATCAGGGCTTGTATTAGCGATTCCACGCGCATCCTGAAACGCCATGCGAGACGCATGCAGACCCAGATGAAACAGCGGGTCGAGTTTCTCCAGTATCTTCCGGTCCAGGTTCAGACCTGTCGGATCGAACTGAAAACCTTCGATAAAGCAGCCCCACGACGAGTAGACTCGATCTGCTTTGGGTCCATCAGGATCAAACGCCGTTTCCGGTCGCAGGAACCAGCGGTCTTTCGGAACGTTGCGACCCGAGTCGATTCCGTTGGAAATGTTATTCCAGAATGTCCCCAGGTCGGGCGCACCGGGAAAGATGCCGCCGATGCCAACAATGGCAACTCGTTCAGTTCGGTCAGTCGTCGACATATCGGCAAAGACTTCAAGTTGAGCAGAGAACAGGGAAAAATCAAACCAGCATCATAATCAGCCAGCCCGACCCAAACCACGCGGTCGGCAATGTTCGTTATTTCCATTGTAGGGTGGGACAAGTCTTCGAAGTCCCACCAGTACACTTTGGAGTAAGGAGGGTCGAGTCTTCGAGGCCTACCGAATCAAACCTGCGTAAGAATCTTCAGGATAAAAGGATCATTCAATCCGCTGGCGATGTATTTCGACTGGCTGAAATCGTGACCGGCCGTATGTTCGTGCGGGACCGAGATGATAAACGCGCCCGCAGCGGCGGCCGCTCGAGTCCCTGTTTCCGAATCCTCCAGCACCAGCATGTTTTCAGGCCGGACACCCAATTGTTCCGCCGCCTTCAGGTAAATTTCGGGGTGCGGTTTCCCATGAGTCACGCTTTCTGCCGTCAGTTGAATCGGAAAACGAGGGGCCAGGTCAAACCGTCCGAAGATATCATGGAGGTAATCACGAGGCGACGAAGTCGCAACCCCTTTCGGCATGTTTTTCGATTCGATCAAATCCAATAAATCGAACAAACCCGGCATCGGCTTCAAATGATCAATCAGCATTTCATGGAAAATCACACGCGACTCGGCCAGTAGATCAGCCGGTTCTTCCTTCAGTCCCATGTAATCCCGAAACGCGGTCAGCGATTCAAGTGGTCGTCGTCCCAGCATGGCGTCCATCGCACCTCGCGACATCCGCATCCCGCGTCGTTGCAGCAACATATCGGCCGAGACGTAAAAGACCTCTTCCGTATTGAACATTAATCCGTCCAGGTCAAAACAAACGGCCTGAATCGTCGGAAGCGTCTGAGTCATAGCGTTTTCGAATTTCCGCAAATGCATTTTGATTAAAAGGTCGTTCAATCGGGTTTCACGCGAACGAAAGTCTAGTTGCCACTCAGGCCGTCGTCCACGATTCCTTGAAGCATATGTCCTGTGTGCCACTGCTTGACCGTCCTCGGTCAAGCAGTGCTCTTCAACAATCACGAAAGATCATGTCACAAAAACAATGAAGACACTGCTTCTCCGAAGACTCCGATGCAGTGGCACAAAAACCGGATAACTCAGTCATGACACGCGCATTGTGCCACTGCTTGACCGTCCTCGGTCAAGCAGTGCTCTTCAACAATCACGAAAGATCATGTCACAAAAACAATGAAGACACTGCTTCTTCGAAGACTCCGATGCAGTGGCACGAAAACCGGATAACTCAATCATGACACGCGCCTTGTGCCACTGCTTGACCGTCCGCGGTCAAGCAGTGCTCTTCGACGAAAGCGCAAACCACGAAGAAACTGCTTCTCCGAAGACTCCGACACAGCGGCACAAAATTCGAGAGATTCCGTATGGCAAACGCATTACTCTCGCAACGCCGCCAGTCCCTGTTTCAATGCCGACTGATAAATCCCGCTGTCAGCCCCGAAGGCCACCAGTCGAAATCCCCGTTGAAGCTGAGCCCGCCCCTCTTCGATACTGTTCACCAGCACGGCAGGAACTTTGCCATGCCGCCGACAGGCATCAAGCACGCTCTCGATCGCCGCCTGTATTTTAGGATGATCCATCTGTCCGGGTATCCCCAAAGAATTCGCCATGTCGTACAGACCGATCCACAACACGTCGATCTCAGCCACAGACGCAATTTCTTCGAGATTCGCCAGCCCCTTGGCAGTTTCCACCTGAACAATCAATAATGACTCGGCATTCGCAGAATGAACGGCATCCGTAATCGGTTCGGCCCCATATCCGTCGTGTGGCACGCCAAAAGCCGCGCCTCGACGTCCCATCGGCGGATACTTGGCCGACTGAACCAGCAACTTCGCCTCTTCGGCCGATTCCACCATGGGGGACATGACTCCCATTGCACCCATATCGAGCACACGTGAAACGAAGTGGTATTGGGTGGTCGGAATCCGCACGATCGGGACCAGCTTCTGACACGGTGTCGTCGCGATCAGCATGCGAATCGATTCGATCTCCCAGCCGGTATGTTCCATATCGTAAACGGCAAACTCCGCTCCGGCATTCGCGGCAATCCGGCCAATCCCCGTGGTGTTGAACTCGAACATCATCGTGCCGATCGCCACGCCACCCGATTTCACTTTGTGTTTGACCGAGTTCTTAATCATCTTGCCATATCCTCATTTGTGATTCTTGAAAATCGTTCTGATCGGGATTGAGCCAACACAGATTCGCCCATCAGGCCGTTCAATAAAGTTAACTGGTCGACCGGACCGGCGTCAGCCCTCTGAGCCTTCAGGTATCAACATCCCATGCTCTCAAAACAAAGATTGAATCTCACCACGGATAGCCCAGCGCGGTCTTCGCCCGCAACCCAATCTTAAAGGCAAAGAGAAGAGAAAT
>JBAXBD010000047.1:0-17175 GCA_037142165.1 Schlesneria sp.
ACGAGCTCGAACTGCTACTCGAGGACGACGAGGACCCGCAGCAGGGGCAGCCTTTGAGGACGACGATATCACCTGGATTTGGCATTAGCAGCATCCTCTTGCTTGACCATAGGTAACGGTCAGTGAACCACCGGAGCAATTGACTCCGGTGACCACTGTGATACATCCACAGGGGGCCGTGCTACTGGATGATCCCGATACTGACTGAGACGACGACGTGTTTGAGCTGGAACTACTGCTCGATGCCGAACTTGAGGATGAGCTGCAGATCGACGTGGGAGCACGCTCGAACGTTCGTAGAAACATCGATCGTTTGGGATTTCCTCCGTTCTGACTGTGTCCTTGAGCAAAGAATCCGACCGTGTTGCTGTTTCGCGTCAGGACCCACGATCCATCTGACGGACCCCATTGTTCACCCGGAGCGGGATCGCTGATCGTTGGATCGACCGACACATAAATGAACTGATCAAAATAGGCCAATCCTTTGGCACCAGAGGCAATCGAAATATTTCCCGTGACCATGATGTTGCCCGGTTTGCCGCAACCGTACTGGCCGACATGGGTAAACGACGTTGCCTCGTTGTTTTCTGTCGCTTGAATCGTTTCAACAGACAGGGCCACCACGATCGAGCGTGGCGGGATGGTCATTCCTGAGTCGTTTTGAATGACGACGCTGATTTTGGGGGCGAGAGCGGTCATGTATTCACGTTCCCCAGGTAAGCGTTACGTCTTGCCGTTTCGTATTTGACGTATTGGATTTTCTCGGCGATTCCCTGGCGTGCCGTCATCTGCCGTCGTTCTTCGTAGTCTGGTGTGATGTAACTGTGTTCGGTCCCCTGGCTGGCGATTGTGGATGCGCCGCTTTTGTTGATGGAGTAAGTCACCTGACAGATCGCGCCGTCCATGTCGATGGGAAAGAGGCCGATGAACGTGGCCCGCTCGCTCGTTACCGTTTGAAACTTCCGTGAGAGCGATTGCGCGTAGTACTGACACTGGTCGACAACTTCATTGTAATTAGTGGTATATTTCGAGGGCTGTCCATTGAAATAGCTTTGAACGATGACGGTGGGCCGGATGTCGTCCCGAATCACGGTATAGGCAAAGTCCTTGTCGCTGCCGCTGCCGATCTGCATCAGGAATTCATAGCGAATCGGCTGCCATGTTTTCGGATCGCGCACTTGAAATGCATTCGTGAATGAGAGATTCGCCTCCACCCATTCAACCGATACCGTGTTTCTAACAACTTTGCCGTTCACGACGGAGGTGTATGAAACGATCGTTGGATTAATTTGTTGCAGCAGTTTTGGTGAGACGGAAATGATCGACCTGTCAGTATCGATCGGGTCAAGGCTCAGGGAATACGAGGCTCGTTCGTCCTCGCCATCGGCGGAGCCAGCCGCCTGTTTATCAATTCGCGTTCCGATCGGAAAATTCGCCAACAATCCCTCGCAGAGTTTCCCGTAGAACGATCCCGTGATATAGGCCGGTCGCTGATGCAGCGCGCCCAGGTTATCAGTCCACATCTGGGCGAGTTCATTCGACAGAATGATTTGTTTTCGCGTGACCGGCTTGTCGATCGTTGGGACGGAGTATGTCCAGTTTCCATCACTGTCTTGCTTCGCCCCCGGCGCGTTTTCAAAATCAATCCGGTAGGATTTAAAAATCGTATCTCTGGCAAGCTCCTGGATGCTGACTTTCGTTCCGTCTGGAAGAACAAATCGTTTTGAATCGAGCCAGCAAAATTCAGAACAGTCAGTCTGCCCGAAACCTCCCGACGAAAACGTTTGCGGGGTGCTGCTGGTTGCCTTGATCAGAATGTCGTACGAAAGGGGGGCGTAGGACAATTGCCGAAGCGGCTTCCAGCTTAAATCGGTATCCTTGCCGACGGCCCGCAGCGGCAGTTGCATCTGGTAGCGAATGGGAGCGGTCACGATTTTGATGTAGTCAGGAATCTCTTGCGGATCGATTCCCTGTCCGACATCCTGTGATGGAAAAGTGGGTAGATCGGCACCTTCCCCGGTGACAACGATTTTCCAGCTTTGAGTCGAACGAACGGGAACGACTCGACACCCAAGATCGTTACAAAGCTTGTCGAGTTCTTGCGACGCACTGGTATGGTCCCAATCACAATCCGGCCGCGAGTCATTTGGTAACGCGCTGACGTCGAACATCGATTCGCCGAGAGCCTGAAACAGCAACGTGGCAAGCTGTTGTGGGGTCTGCTCGTGGTCGGGGTCGATCCAGTTATTCGGTAGCCGGATGTTGTATCGGCCCGTGATGAATCGATGCACCCATTTCCAGCGGGAATCCATAAATCGGACATCGACAATCTGCCCCCCCCCGCCGACTTCGTATTGTACAGAATCGATATGAGCATTCTGGATGGTAATCGTCTGATTGTTGTAGGTCATGACGATATCGCCGTCCTCTTCGGGCAATCCGTATTGAGGGAACACCTTCATTGTTCCGATTGCCGGTTGGACGCCGGAAATATCGGTGAACTCAAATGACTCAACCGAGTTGATACCGGGGTAAGTCACATTTCCGTGATTGTAAAGCAACATTTGCTCCTCACGATCGTAATCGTTGACAGGCCGGGGACTGACGCATTCTGATGGGGAAAAACGGCGAGCACTGACACGCAAATGGCGTTAGATTCATCATTTGAGATCAAATGGGTCTGTTCCCCGGCATTGTCCGCGAACGGTGATTTCACGATCTTACTGATAGACAATACTTGTATTGGCTCCGTGCTGAACGTTGACCGAGGTCAATCCGCTGGGGGCGAGCGTGAGAACGCCCCCGTTAATTGTCTTGGCCGAATCAATCACTGTGACCGCCGTCGAATAGACATTGATGGCATTCGTGACCGATTTGGCTCGTGGATCTCCATCGCAGCTAAGCGTTGATGATCCATAAAGATTGATCGTCGCCACTGTTCCGATTGTGCTCAGATTGACCGTTCCCGCAAAGACATTCAGCGTCGTCACCGCCGCTGAATCTGTGAGCGTGAGCGTTCCACCTGACACATCCTGGTTGATCGTGACGGCACCGACTCGACTCGTCACATTTCCGCCGTTTTTTGTGAGAGTCGTCAGCGTTGCGCCGAGTCCGATCGTCAGATTCACGTCAGATAACGGTTGCGAGACGTAACCAGTCCTGATAATCGGGAAGATTGCTGTTTGACCCTGGTAACACGCTAAGCCGACATCGCCTTTATTAATATCGAGTTCGCTGGAACTGTTACCGCCTGTGATCAAAACGACAGGTGTTGTACTGTTGGCCCGTTGTCCGGTTGCGAGAACTCGCACGCTGGCGGTATTCGGACCGAAGGCAAGATTGCATCGCCCGCACTGTGGAGCGTTTACAATTGCGGCTCCCCCTGTAAGGGTTAATGCCGTTGCGCGATATTCGTTGTAGCTCGTATTGGGATTGTCCGAATTGATAAACGGAAGCCCGATAAGGCCAGAGTAACCTGATTCGACAGAGACTGTGATGCCGGTGAGCGACGACCCAAGATTGTATTTGCAACCGATGTCGCCATTGTCGAAAACGAGAGTATCTGCGTTTGCCGGTGCGGCCCCGGTCGACCAGTTCTGCGGGTTTGTAAAATCATTTGGCCCTGTTGCTGCCGTCGTGTTTGTTATCGTGAACGTCGCCACACCGTTGGTTGCAACCGTGATCACAGAAGGACGTCCTGGAATATTTTGCGTGACGGTCATCGACGTGTAGGGACCGCCAGAAGCCGGCAATACCGTTGCCGTCAGTTCCAGAAACTCCGGAATCGTCGATGCTGACCACGCATTTGCCAACGCCAGCAGGATCGTTGATACGGTCTCCGTGCCGCTTGCCGTGTAGGTGACTGACTTGCCGTTGATCGTCATTGAGTATGTCTGGCTGACAACGGTTCCAGTCAGACTGATCGTCCAGTTGTCTGTTGTCGCCGGGGCATTTCCCAGCCATCGTTTGACTGTCACAGATTATCCCCTTTCGTGAGGAAACCCGACGAGCGGGAATATCGACCTGAATTTGTAAGACCAGTTAACCGTGTATTCGAGAGGAACACCGCGTTCCTTTTTTGGGCTTGAGTACGTCACCTGATTGCAGTCGGCGCTTCCCGAGAATGCCGTTGGAAAGATCGGTGATTCCGGGATCGGGTTCGGAGTTCGCATGGTCAACGACCCTGTTTGAGTCGCATAGAAAAACGAGTTTGTTGACACCGCTTGTTGAATCGGCATGCCGCTTAACGGCAACCGTTCGATCATGATTGGTCCTCCGAAGTTATCGCTGAACGAAAGCTGTTCGGAATAAGCCAGGATCGTGTCAGGTGATGAGATGAATGAATCCATCTGCAAGCCAACGGTGTAGTGCAGATAGGTCACTGTTTCCGCACCACCCATTTCCCCATGTGAGACGGGGTTAGTGACGATGACCCCGCCGATCGCATTGGCATTGTTCAGCCAGAATGGAGTTTGCGATCCATTATTGTCGAGAAATCCGGCAGAATAACCATTCACTGAGTAGGCGTTTCGGATGGCTGCTAAAGAACCGAACACTGCGGATTGGCTGTTCGGTCCCTGCTGGACGATTTTACCTTTCATGGACCATGATTCACGAAAGATGTTGGCGCGTTGCGTGGGCGAATATTGAATCATTCGCTGAATTCCAGCGAAGTTCACTTCCCCGTTCGGATGGATATAACCGCCGTAATAGAATCTCATTTGCTGCCTACTTGAACCAGAATGACATTGACTTAATGTTCTTCGCGAAGGCTTCCTGCTGAGACTTCAGCGTGGTTTCCAGTTGAGCAAAGAACTCGTCTGCGGCGAATGCTTTCTCCATCGCCTCGACAAGCTTCTTCCCGGTTTCTTCGTTCTTCAGACCGAGGTCCTTGATGTGGCTGAGAAGTTCAGGCTCTTCCTTGTCCTGATTCTTTTGTGCTTCGTCCGCCTTTTCTTGACTCCTTTTCAGTTCCGGTTTAATCGTCCAGAGACCTGGACCGTCGCCACGTCGTTCGGCCTCCTCCTTACCGAAGTCGTGTTCCTCAGTTCCTTGAGGTGCGTTCGCAAGCCCCTCCATGTCGAATTGTGTGATGGCCGATCGTGGGAGCTTTCCAGCTTTAACTGCTTGTACTTTGGCAGTTAATGCCCGAATGCGGGTTCGTTCGCCAGGTGTGGCAAAACCGACGGATCGTTTGATCCCTTTCATTTGTTCTTTATCCGCTTCGGCATTCCGTCGTGTTTCAGCGGTGATCGCCCGCAAGGAATTGAGTCGCTCGGCGGCGGCCTGTGCTTGCTGCTGCCCGACAGCGACGTTTTCCTTGTTAATTTTCACTTGTTCTTGAAGTTGCCTGGCAACTTCCCCAGCTCGGCCCACCTCCATTTCCTTAAGGTCACTCTGGACAGACTGATTTTTTTGTTCGCGCTGGGATTCTGTTTTGTTTCCCAACATCGATTGAACTACGGCTTTTCGCGTTCTGTGGAAATCGCCAGCAAAATCACTCGCTGTATCCACCATCCAATTTCCCACTGATGTCCTTCCAAGCGTCTGTTTTGCTTTTCGGTACAGCCACCCGGAAGTCGTTGGCCCGACGGGAGTGGGAGGCGGAGCCGGCGGAGGAAGAAGCTCTTTCTTTTTTGCTTCCACTTTTCGCTGATAAGCTTCTTCAGATTTTTTCATGTCTTCGTTGAGCTTCGCTTGCATGGAGGCGAGTTCCTGTGGCTTGTGGTTGACGTGGTCCATAGCGTTTTTCGCAGCATCTGCTCGTTCGAGCAGTTCCTGGTGCCTTTCTGTCCTTGATCTGATTTCCTGCTGTCTGCTGAAGTCGTGTGGAGAATTCACTTGTTCTTTTCGAATCGCCGCTTCGGTTGCCGAGCGTCGGTGCTGGTTCACAGAGACCTGCCGTATCTCACCGAGGTTTGGTCTTTCGTGCATTAATTGCATTGACTGATCGACATGGCGACCAACGGCAGCGTTTGCGGCAGATTCCTGGATCGTTCGATATTTCGTCTGATCAGCTCGTTGCTCTTCTTCCAGCTTCTGGGTCGAGATATTCAGATTTCGTAACGCGACGGCGGTGGCGACTGCGGCTGCTGCAACCGCAGTCCACGGATTGAGTAACACAGAGGGGTTAAAATTCGGGATCGATGTCGGTGCGGGACCCGCGCCGTGAGCGACGGCAATCTGGTGTATGACATTTCCCGCGCCAGATCCGAGTACGTTGAGTGCCGGAAGCAGCTTGGGCAGGAAACTCGATGACTTAGTAACTGCTTCACCGGCTTTTGTCGCGACGTTCGCTGCCTGGGATGCAGACGTTGCCGCTACGGTGGCCGCTGTCAATGACCCACTAGCGATACTGGCAACCTGTTTAAACAGCGCACTCACCCTTGAAAAGGTCGTTCTGATACCGGACAAGATCGCGGACTGCGCCGACGACGCCACCGAGCTTTCTGCCTGCGTTGCTAATTGCTGGCTGGGAGGCGTGACGACGGGTTTCTGAAAAGACGAGATTGAGGGAACTGAGGGAAGAGGAAGAGCAGGATTTCTGAGAGCGGCCTTGAACTGTCCAACTGCTTGCAACATTGACGCCATATCGGCCTGCATCGCGGTAATTCCTGGGTATGTTGCTGCCACAGGTGCTGCTGCCGATGTTGCCAGTGGTACTGCTGCGGATTTCGGCGCGGCAAGGCTAACAGGATTGACCTGCTGGCTGGCTGAGGCAATACCCGGGATATTCCTATTGAGCATCGGCATTGATACTGAAGACAAAACCCCCGTATTCAACGACGAAACCGGCTGAACCGACGGACCTGGGGTGGTCCGAAGCGTGTTAAGCTTGCTTTGGACCTGATTGATCGAAGACGTAACCGCATTCACGCCGCCAAGCGCGATGTTGATTACGACGTCCTTGATCGTGGCTGACATTGGCTCTCCATCATCCTCAATAAAGTAGTTTGAAATTCGACTTCCCTGGCTCTGTTCACCGACTCAATCACGCCGCGAATGACCGCCGCGTTGCGTCTCGCGACCGAGTCGTCAGGAAACTGCCCGACGGCTTCGCACTGTTGATAGTGCTCGAAGCAAAGTTCATTCTCGGGGCTCAGCGATTTCGGATTTTCAGGCGTACCCTTCGGGCATCCCCGGTCAGGGTCTCGACACGGTGCGAGAAATGACGGTCCGCAATTGAGCAACCGCAATTCGGGCTTTCCGTCGCGACCTCGTTCGAACGTCCAACTGTTGTGATTGACCACATATCTTTGGCAAAGGTCACAGTCCATCTCTGCGATCCTGGGGTGCCTCAAGAGAAGACGCACCCCGTCCGCTAGTTTTTTACTTGTTCCGCATCGGTTGGCAGTGCTACTTCATTCGGTTTGACGTCACTCGCCAGCGTGCCTCGAAGAATCCCGTACAGCCGGGTAAACAGATAAGGGTGAATCCGTTCGCATGCGGCCGCAGTGACCGGCACATCGTGAATACCGACGTCTTTCAGCGTCCACGAGTCGATACGGGATGCTACGAACTTACAGGCGATCTGTTCGGCACGCTCGGCACATTTCGGATCAAATTCTTTGTTCCGAACTGCGACCACAATTTCCGCATCGAGTCGTGTGACGTCCATGCGGGTGGCAGGTCGGTAAGTAAATTCCAATTCGTCGTACAATCGCTCGCCAGACTCTTCAGGAACTGCGGCTGCGATATAGCCCGTTCGTGTGTATCCATCGGAAATATACGATCCCATTCTTACGATTCCTTTTTCAAAAAGTGTTGAGAAATGACTTCAATCAAACAGGTAACGTGACGACCAGTTCCCTGGTCGAACCGCTTGCATAGGCCTGGTACTCGACCGGCCACCGCAAATGCTGTCGACCTGGAACGACGACTGATTCCGACGGAGCGAGCAGTTTTGCAAACGTCATCGAGAAGGTATTCGTCCCATTGGTAAATGAGAGTGATCCCGATGCCGCAGTCCCCGCCCGATTCGCATTGAAGAGGGTTTGCTCCGTCGCGGTGTATTTCGTTTGCAGGCTGAGTTTGATGACGCGGTCAGTTGGTTCCAGATCCGTGGCGATCTGTCCCTGCATGTAGGTCGGCTGGATCATATGGTCGATCGTCACTTCAAATTTGTCGATCGAATATGATGTCCCTGAAAGCGTTACTCCGCTGGCCAGGTCGTAGAACATGTATGGCCTGATGGTCGCGTCGATTGCTGGAACCGTATTCGGGAATGAGCCTGCCGCCCCTTGTGTCATCGTTTTTCCAACACACGACAACGTCATTTTCAGTTTCTCACCGGGAGCGGATTCGAACTTAGCATGGTTGACTCGCAGCAGATACGTATTGACCTCCGTCACGTTGTCGAGCATGACATACATATCTGTCATCGCATCGGCTTGCGCATACGATCCGCCGCTCGACGCCGTCCCAAGAATGAACGGCATGAAGACTTCCAGTTCTGCGGGCGTTGGTGTCAGCACCAGATCACCTGCGACTTTGATGTTGCCTTGCGCGACGCGGCTGATGTCCCGCGACCGACTCCCTCGCAAGCCATCGTCGGCTACGATTTCGATCGATTCCTTGATCGAATGCGAAAGGAGTTCGAACCGTACGGAGGAACTGTTGAACGTTGTTGTGCCACTACCAATCGGATTCACTGCCGCCTGGCTCTTGAAACCCATTGCTTCAGTCATGTTACGGGCCTTTTCTTTTGTTACTGCCTTTGATTGTCGCTGTCGTACGGAAAAGAGAGTCCATTTGAGCCGTGCTGCGTAAGCCCTCGGCCGGCACAGTTGGTTCACGCGCGTCGGACTGCAGTGTGAGAATAGAGAAATCCATTCGTGCGTTGATCGAGGCGAGTCGAGAGGCGTAAGCCCTCGGACTCCTCGTTCCCCAGCTCGCTTTCAAATTCATGAAAGAATCCTGGGGCTCACGTCTCCCGGCTCGCCGTTGTTTCTTTTTGTTCGATGACCGGCGGATTTTCTGTTGGTTGTTCGATCTGAACTGCGACCGACTCTGAGATCGTTTTCACAACGACAGGTGACTCGTTCTCGGTCTGCAGACGGGGCTCGTTGGGCTTACTGTTGAGTTCCTGGTTCCACGCATGCGCCGCTGTGATCGCCTCCAGGATTGTGTTAAAGGGACCGCGAATCACTCCGTCTCGTTGAACTGTTGTCAAAAACCCTTCTTCGGTTGTTTTTGACGGTTCTGAGACGACATGACAGCCGTTAATATCCATGATGATTATCCTTCTCCAATAAGTTTGGCATGACTGCACTACTTGATTCGATCCCGAAGACTCCAATTTAAAGTCATGTTGGTTTCAACGACGACATTGGCGACGGAGTCGGCGATTGTGAGCGCAGTTGCCGCCGCCGTTGCGTCAGCGATTCTTGTCACGAATTGATTAAGCGTGGTGGTGCTCATTCCGATCTCAGGCCGGGCCGACATGAACTTCGTGCCAGTCTCGTGGAAGGTCGCGTAGTCAATGGCAGTGCCATCAACCAATTCATGAGACTTGATGTCGTCGACGTTTTCAGCTCCGTCAACGTCAACAAGCGATGCCCTTAACGCTCCGGTTTTTACGAGAATGGGATTGAGGCCTTTACGGCGTTGAGTTCCCTTCGCAAGCGGTCCCCATGCCTGGCCGTCAAAGGTCGATTGGTTTGCAAAATTGGCAGACGCTTCTTTGGCGAGGTCGTATCGGAAATCTTTTAACAGTTGAGAGACGTCGATCTCATCGACGATCGAAGCGGCGTCGCCCGTACGCTGGATCAAGATGGTGTCTGTGACAAGCGATTCGGTCACGTTCGCGGCTCCTGAAAAAAGGCCCGAACGACAAGTCCGCTGACGAACGCGTTGCGATCAAACCACGCTCGGTGTTCGACGACGTTTCCTGGTTCGACCGTGAGTTGATAGTTCTGGCCAAGTCCCGCGATCGAATGATTGTTCAGCATTCGTCGTAACGTCTGCCGCCATCCGAGCCGTGTTTCGAGTGAATTCACATCCGGTTTCGCGATGATTGCAACAAGAACGCCGTAATAGGCCCCGTCACGGTCGTTTAATTCATCACCCAGTTTTTCTGGCCCGTACGGCGAGATTGAAACGAACGGTAATGTTGTTGTTCCGTCCAGGTACGTTGAGACCTCCTGGATCAGTGTTCCTCCTGTCATTCCCGGCAGAGAGAGTCCGTCGATGACTGATTTGATCGCGGTTAGCGTGTCAAAATGATTTGAGATTCCCGACATCAGGCGATCTCCTTTCGAACGACGCATTGCCAGACAGTCCTGAGGGACATCAGGCGAGCTGACACAACGCGGTAGTTCGTCCTACCAATTGCGATCTGATCCCGCGACCGGATTTCTCGTCCGTTACTGGCTGGATTCAATTCGGAGTCTGGGATCTTGATCATTGTTTCGTCACCTTGCAGGTTCAGATTTCCGTAAGTAGAAAGGTCCACGTCCATTGGTTTGAGCCACGCGTTGAACACTTTGACTGTGTCTGGTGACGCACTGTCAGGAAGAAGCGTTAATACGGCGGGAAGTTTTCCCGGTATCAGGCCGATCAAAGATTGGGCAATCGATTGGTGGATCATCATGGTTCCTAAACGGGCATGGATCGATAATTGGTTAATGTTGATTCGATGCTGCCTAGCAAGGTGGCCGCATCGGTTGAGCTGAAAAAAGTGATATGGGCATCTTCGTAACCCATCTCCGATACGGCACCGCCGAGAGATGCCTGAGAGCCAAGCTTGAGAACTAAAGCATTGACGGCCATCGTGATGGCTGGCGGTATCACCGGGAATCCCGCCGTGTATTGAACCTGAATGTTGCCGTTGGGAATTCCTGGCAGATTACTGAGCACACCGAAAGCTCGTGCCGGCGGCCGATGCCAGGTTGTACCGATCCGCCTGAGAAACCCTGATGAACCTTGCCCATTCGCCCCTGACATCAAAGTGAAATCAACACCTTCGACGAGATTCAAAGACGGTGCAAATCCACCAGGAGCCGTACCAAAGTAGCCAAGGTCATCAACGCAGACGCGTGAAACCGCAGTGACAGGGTATTGGTTCAACAACAACAGCGGGGTACCGTTTCCCGAGTAGTATTCGGTGTAATTCGTCGATTCGAGATCACGATTCAGATGCTGTTTCACCAGTGAGGTGACTCCATCAATCAGCGACCGAAGCTGGGCGTCGCGACTGGTGTCACCAGCCAGGATGCCTCCTTGAGTCTTAACCGATGTCAGTGTTGTCAAAGCCATGATGAACTCAAAAAACAAGGTTAGTAGTTATTCATTCGGGAGGGCGAAGCTCCCACCGAGCTGCAATGTCGATGGGCTCACCAATTCTTCGCTCCATGTTCAAAACATTTCCCATTCTGGGAATCAGGCGGCTCAGCAGGAGCATCGCCCTCCCGAAATGCTTGGACGAAAAACTGATCGCAAGAACTCTGTCACAGGTCCCAGACCGTTCAGTCAATTTGAGGTAGCGAGTCAGTCGTTGACGTTCCTGCGTCATCTCTTGCTTCATCGAGTCGGTCACCGCCGACGGGAGAGTCGTCGGCAAATTCATCGGGTTCTTCGTCGTGGTCCAGATCGTCTAATGGATCGGGATTCAGGTATGTCGGCAGGACCGCGAGAGCCACCGCCTGAGCAGCAGCTTCCCAGGCCATGCGACCGAGCTGGGGCAGGGCGGTCCAGCCAGGAAAAGCAGGCCCGCCCGACTCGGCATGGATTCGCACGTAAGATTCATAGGCTGTAAAACCGTAACTCATGGTATCCTCACTTTGCCGATGTAAGCTGTTTGGCACGACTGATGACTGCGGGAAACAAGGCCCGTGCCTGATTAATTTCAGGCTTGCCCCAGCCATAGGGTTCGTAGAACTCGGCACTCGGATGAGCGTCAAGGTCGGCGAGTGCCGCCTGGACCTTCTGCAAATTTCCCCACGCCCTGGACATCAAGTTGATGGGATGTGTCCGTTTGAGATTTGGTGCATAGGCCAGATCCAACGGGTTAGTCTCTTCGATGAAGAGATCGGCGTTGCCAGATTGCACGTCATGTGCTGCGTCGACGAAGATTGTCGCGTCTCGGAAGCAGTCGATCGCCAGTTGACGTGGATTGACCCCCGATTGCAACGAGCGTCCCTTGAAGAGTTCGAGCGCGATGAAGGGAAGGCTGAGTTTTTCTGTCGACTTTTCAGGACCAGTCATGTAATAGCCTTTATAGAATCGTGGAAGGTTGAAGTGGACGATGGGAAGTCATCGTCCGGTTAACGATGTTTTCGTGGTGATTCAGATCAACTCGTTGGGAGTCGTGCTTTGCGCGTACTTGATTCCGTAAGCGATATAGAATGCCGCACCGAGTTGCGGGTTAGTCCCCGTAATCGGGATCGACAGTTGGACAAAGTTGAACCCGTTATTGAGATCCAGGTCGGTTGGCTGTACCTCGACACCGATGACGGCAGGTGATGCGGCGCTGGTGGGTGTGAACGTATTCGCGGCCGATTGCGTTGTGATCGTCCATTGAGGCGTTGTTGCGATCGCCCCGATCTTGGATCGGGCACGGGTAAACGTCAGTGATTTGGCGTTGGCACCGGCGTTGCTTGTGGCCTGTTTCAGCGTGATGATGGGATCATCACCGGCGGTTCCAGCAGCTTTGAATAATACACACAACAATCTGCTGATATACTTCATATCAATCCACTGCCCGTTGTTGGCAGCCGTATGCAGATCAGCGGGAACAAATGCCGGGATAATGTCGGCAATTTCGAGAAATTCGTGATTAAAGTCGGTCATTGAAATCTCCTGAATTGGAAAATATTCGTCGAAGATGTGCGTCGTAGACGCAGTGTTAGAAAACTGAAGACGGCGAGCCATAAGCCGTAGCATGGGCTTCAGCCCGTGCGCCAGGACGTTTTGTGGAGGCTGGAAGCCTCTGCTACAAAAACCGACAACCTTCCACGCCATGAGCGAGCGTTGTCGATCACTCACGTTCGTCAAACCGGCGCGGGGTTTAAGTCAAGCGGACTAACGTGGTGCAATACAGACAAAGCTCGATTGAGTATTCGTCCCTCTGAACGGAGTGATCGGGCTGTTTTCCCACGGAGCGGCGTTCATTCTCATGGTGAATCGCAGGGCCAGCTGGTCGGTGAGAAACTCGACATGCATCGAGATTGCCTGTGCGATACCACCCTTACTGATCGACAGCACCTGACTCAAATCAGCCAGGACGATGTCCCCCTGCGATCCGAGAGTTCCGGCGAATTCGATGGGTTTCAGAGGTCGGCCCCCGAGAGTACCGTAAGGCGAAGCGGACAGGCCCGTCGGAGGCATGTAGACGAGTTGCCCCGAATACGTCCCTGTCGCCAGAGTCATTTGCATCAATTGCTGCAGGCAATCTTGATTGAGATACCAGTTGGCATTGCCGAAATATGGAGCGAAGAACCGGGTCTGCGCTTTGATGATATTCGCCGCCACGATGGTCGCTGGTGACTGACCGGTTTCTGCCGCGATTGCCAGCAAGCTGGGTGCGTTCAGAATCCCGAGCGGCTTACCAACTCCATCGCCGTTGAAGAGAGCATCGCCGATCATGAAGTTGAATTCTTCAGATGCCTTGCGCGTCACGTACTGCTCGAGTGCTTGAGCACTGTCCGAGATCAGTTCATCCGTGAGATAAACAACGACGGCCAGCTTCTGCAGTTTCATCTGGATTTCGCGGACGGTCGGCTTGCTGGCGGTGATGGCCTGGCCTTCACCAGTCCAGTATCCCCGCAAACCGCCGTGTCGACTGCCATTGGCCCGTGACGTTTCTGCGTTTGCCAGAAACGTCATGTTGTTCCCACCAACCGTGTAGTTGTCCGTCGAAGCAACCAGGTCATTCGAATAGACATGTTCGAAGATCTTGTGGTTGAACTCGGGCATGACGGTGAAGCCACCGTCCGATCCGATCGTCTCAGACATCCCTTGAATCGCCTTGAAGTGCGATTTACATCGGTCGTGGAAAGCAGCCCCCTGATGTCCATCGAATCCGCTACGGACAAAGTCGCTGAGCGATTTGAATTCGCCCCAGGGTCGGTATCCCTTTCGAATCAGTGATGCCATGGCAGATTGCGACTTCAGCCGCCGGCCCGCTCGTGGTCCCTCAAGTTCGTCGCGACCGGTGACGATGGTCACCGATTCGTCTGTTTCGGACCATTGCCCGGTGATCCTTCCTTCGGTATCACGATGGATACCACTGAAGTCGGGTTTTTCAGACAGGCTTTTGACAGTCCCCGTCAATTCGGACACCTGTTTCGTCAGTTCTTCAATCGTCGGCATGGAAAAATCTTTCTAATTCGAGAATCACAATTCGTTAATGTCAACGTAAAATCATTGCCCATGTTGTTAAGACGTTAATAACAACGTAAGAAAGCGAGCGTTGAAAGTTGTGGGGCGTGGGTGCTCATTTTTTGATGCTACCGACCAATCCAGCCAGCTCGTGGATCGACTTTTCCAGCATGGCGAGCTTCGTGTTGTCGATATCGGCCTGGTGAGACTTTGATTGCGATACCAGTCGAGCCATCTGTCTCGCGATGCCGTTCAAGGTACGGCGCTGATCGGCAGTCAGGTTTCTGGCGCCGACCATCCCTTTGAGTCTTGATCCCAACCCAAGAACTTGAAGTGAAGCGATTCGGCCGGACGCAAGGAACGCCTTCATGGCATCGTCACCCTGGTCTCCATCCTCCTCATCTGCTTTCAGTGCAGGCTGATCCGGGTAATTCGATGAGTGGATCCCTTCAAGAGCCGCCAGTTGCTCTTGAAGTGAGGAGAGAATCTCGCTCAACGCGTCTTTGACAGCGGGGTTTTCGAGAGGTCCCATCGCGTCTTCGATGTTGTGGCATGCGGCGGTCAGCGATGCATGAATCGCTGACACGACCGTCGAGCCGTATGGTTGGTTTCCCGTTCCGTCGTCGTTGCCGTCCGAGTCGACGGAACTATCGTCGACCACGGTA
The DNA here is from genome assembly GCA_037142165.1 of Schlesneria sp. Taxonomy (GTDB): domain Bacteria; phylum Planctomycetota; class Planctomycetia; order Planctomycetales; family Planctomycetaceae; genus Schlesneria. The sequence goes on from JBAXBD010000047.1 coordinate 14,985, forward strand.
TCTGGGTCATCTTCGTCTGCTGGCTGAGTTGTGTCTGACATCAGTTTCTCCGTTGAAATTCCAATTCCAAAGCGTTTAACAGGGGTTGCAACAGCGGTCAGAGACTTCATGATCGAAGGAGTGATTGGTTGTCCGCCGAGTCGATTTCGATGCAGAGTCTTCGCGACTGCATCGGGGTTAACTCCGATCGCACACCACGACCATTCCTCAAGATCCCATTCTTCAACGATCAGCACATCGCCCTGGGTCGGGTCGTGCCGCAGGCGGGACTTGATCGGCGTCTCACGAACCGATGTTGCCCGGACAATTCCCTCATCGATCAACTCGAAGATCTGAGCTGCTTCGAGTGAAGTCTGAGAAAACCACGACGTTGCCTGAACGTCGTCGTCTGAAACCGTCACAGCCACCTGGCCATTCGCATCTCGCGAAGTGCCGATTGGCTGTCCGATTCCTTCCAACCCGTGCGCCCACATGACGACGGGATTTTTCGAATAGTTTTCCAGGTGGCAGCCACGCGGGATCAGCAGGTCGCCGACTCGGTCGATCGTGGCTGTCGAGATGACCGCTCGCGCCGACATCGCCTTGCGGTCGACGTAGGGTTGTCCGGAAAACTCTATTGCCAGCGATCGTCCCGTTGGTGCCAGCTTGTAGTGGCTTCCGGGTCGGCGCGGTGTGTTAACAAGACTGTTAATCACCCGTGCGTCACGGCGTTCGTTGTTGGTGTAATGGTTTGTCATGGTGCGTATTAAACACACAGAACGACAAAACAAAAATATGAAAACAGATGTAGTTTCTTTATGTTTGGAAGATGCTCATGAGAAATGTTGAAAAGCGACCTTCGCGATACCGTCAAAAACGGCAAAGCTCTTGTGTTGTTGAGGGTTAGGTTAAAATCGCGTTTCGGGCGATTTTTCACGTTGAGGCAGCGTCAAGATGTTTTTTGCCGATACCGAGCTGGGATGCCACGGTTTTATCGTCTTCGGTAAGTCCGTGTTCTTCCGAGAAGTGATCGAATTAAGAAGCCAAGGCCGTGTGGAAGAATCCGGCGAGGCTTTGCCTCTGCCCAAAGTAGCCATCATCGCTCCGCGTGATGAGCATCGCTTGAAAACCAAGTGAATACCAATCAGGATGTTTTCAGATCAGGAATTGAAACGAAGCATCTGTTCCGAGGCGAAGGCAAAGCTTGAACCGTTTCCGACGCATGCTCATCACGCGGAGAGGCTGTCAGTTTTTGTAGCGGAGGCTTCCAGCCTCCGTCCCTTTTTTGCTTCTGCCGCTGGAAGCCGCAGCTACGGCTCGTCGCTCGCCGTTTTCGTTCTCGAAAAACTGACAACCGCGGAGCGAAGATGGCTACGTTCCTCGCGGATTTGTGGGAACATCGTCGTCCCGATGCGAAACTTTCACGATTTGACTTAGGGGTTCACTGCTTCCGCAGCGATCTTGTTGTAGATCTCGCGGGCTTTGTCATACGCGGCTTTAGCCGCAGGACGTTCTGATTCGCGGATCGCTCGTTGTTTGGAGTTCCAGCAAACATCAACCGCTTTTGCACACCATTCGGCGCTTTGTCGACTGGCCCGAATCGGTTTTCCCGCCACTTCAATAAAGATGGGATTCGTATGACACGACGGCAGGATTCGCAGTGCAACCCAACTCGACTGCTTGATGTCGATTTCAAAATCCAAATGTTGCATTGAGCCATCAGCGGCAATTGTCTTGGTCGCCGCCACTTGTCCATTAACAATCAACTCGACGGGGACCGTCCGGGTATCGCCGATGCGACAACGTTCGAGATGCCAGTACGGCTTTTCATCCAGCCGTTTCGACCGGATTGCTTCAGTCTCGGGTGTCGGTTTCTCGGCAAGTAACGCGGCTGCATCACAAGTGAAACGAACCTTCCCCGGCTTCACAAGATCGAACTGACTAGCCCGCCCATTCGCACCGATTTCCCCCAACTCACAACGCGAAGACGGCTCACCTATTTTAGACCCATCTCCCGACGCGCGTGAACCGGCTATGCCGGCGGCGGCGAATGAAAAGAGGTGGCTTAGGCCGTCTCCGCAGTAGCTGCGGCCGTCTTTGAGACCCTGGACCCAGTCGTCGTAGTTGAGTGGTTTATCGGTCGGAAGCTTTACATAGATGCGACCGAGGCCGACTTTGTCTCCGTAAATACAGGGAAAATCAGTCTCTCCAC
>JBAXBD010000048.1:0-17004 GCA_037142165.1 Schlesneria sp.
GTTAACGTCCGATCCAGATGACGTGATTTGCGCGAACGTCGTGTCGGCAACGCCGCTGGCTAAGGCGACAAAACATGCGGTGACACGAGAATTTCTTGTGGAACAACTGGGGCGGCTAGGCAACACCCCTTACGAGCTACATCACCTTGATGCTGAAATCATCGACGGACCGATGATTCCGCTCAGCGTCCTCTCAAAGCTGCGTCAGGAACTTGTAACCCGACTCGATCAAGCGGCGAAACGGTCTGAGCCACGAAAGTTGCACCCAGGGTCGGCTCTTCAAGAGTTCAAAGGGAAAATTCCGTCTCTAGCGGCTTTCGAAAATGAACGGACGAGTCAGCCTCGCCTTCATCTCTTGTGCCGAACGTTGTCGCAGGTCCGCGCAGTCGCGAATGATATCCTGCCGGGGACGAACGATGGTCGACTGATCTATGCCGATTTTCAAGATCTACGAGAATACCGCCAGGGGGTCGAGATCGCTCATGCGGCAAACCTGCCGATTTACCTTGCTCCTCCTCGAATTCAAAAGCCGGACGAAGCGGGATTGTTTTTGTCGCTTCTGAAATATGGTGCGGACGGAATCCTGGTCCGAAACCTGGCGGGAATGCGTTTCTGCTCTGAACGTCAAGTTCCTTTCGTCACCGATTATTCACTGAACGCCACGAACGAACTGACAGTTGATTACCTGATCAGCCGGGGTGCTCAACGCGTGACCGCTTCTTACGATCTGAACCGCGACCAATTGCTGAATCTTGTTTCGTCGGTTCCCGCCCCGTGGCTCGAAATTGTGATTCACCAGCACATGCCGATGTTCCACATGGAGCATTGCGTTTTCTGTGCGGTCTTGTCACCCGGAACAAATAAAACAAACTGTGGTCGGCCGTGCGACACACACCTGGTTCAACTTCGCGACCGGGTCGGTAGTGAGCACCCGCTGAAAGCTGATGTCGGTTGTCGTAATACTTTATATAACGCTGTTCCTCAAAGCGCTGCCGAGGTCGTTTCGACCCTGCTCGAAAAACACGCGTGTGATCTTCGTATCGAATTCCTGGACGAAGAGCCTGCCGATGTGAAACGGATTCTGAATCTTTACCGCGATCTGCTTTCCAATCGGATTCGGGGTGAAGAGGTCTGGAGACGCCTGAACGCCGCCAACCGGGTTGGAGTCACACGCGGGACCCTCGAAGAACGCCGCAATCCATTAGCGATTCTGTAGCGAAGGATGAAGTCGTCGAAGATCAGAATTTGATCGGTTCTCTTCGTTGACCTGTTTCTTTACTTCGAATCCAGATCGACAGGCGACGTGCCTGATAATCGGTGACGATGGTACAACATGTGAGAAGAACGACCATCACGATCGGCACGATCCAACTTTCAAAGTCATTGGCATAATACAAAAGACAAAGATACCCGGCGATGCAGCCCAAGCCTGCAGTCCAGATCTGGCTGCGGTTCAATGAGAGACCGGAGAGGATCAATACCAGGACGTAGGCAGTCACGTGTGAGATATCTGCCTTTTTCCTGGCTTGCAGGATCGATGTCATAAAGATGATATCCGTCAGCAAAAATGCAAATGGGGTCCACCGTTGGCTACCCGGTTTTGTTGCTTGCCATTCCCAGATCAGAGATAGTCCGATCCAAAGCCCCAGTTCGACCATGATCGGTTTATAATAATCCGAAATGGACGAGACATTCGGCATCAATAGACAACGTAAGAAAACGATCAAAAGCGTCGGTACGAGCGCAAGCAGGCGGTAGGCAGCGTCAGGATATCTGCGGAACATTCGAGAAAAATGGGTGATGGGTGAAAGGGACTCGTATGGCGAACTTTCGCCACTGGTCCAGCGCTCAAGATCCCGAGCCAGTTCCATCGCGGACGGGTATCGTTTATGAGGCGATTTCTCGAGGCAGCGCAGGCAAATCTGTTCCAGTTTTTTGGGAACGGTTCGATTCCAGTGTCGTAGCGGCAATGGCTCGCGTTCCATCACTTGCAGAACTGTGTCAAAAGCCGAATCCGCCTTAAAAGGAGGGCGGCCACAAAGCATCTCGTAGAGGATGGCACCGAGGCTGTAAACATCGGATCGAATTGTCACTTCGCGAATTCGCCCCGCTGCCTGTTCTGGCGACATGTAACTTGGAGTTCCCAGGATCGTCCCGGTCATCGTCGGGTCTTGGAATTCGTCGAGAGATCGCGCAAGACCAAAATCGACCAGGCACGGTTCGTCACATTCATCGAGTAATACATTTGACGGCTTGAGATCACGATGGATGATGCCATTGGTATGAAGATGATCAACCGCTTTTGCAATCATGATCATCCAATGTACAGCCCGCTCTGTCGAAATCGGGCCATTACGGAGGTGAGATGCCACGCTGGTCCCGGTCACAATATCCATCGTGAAGTAGGGCTGTCCACCAAAATCGCCGACGTCATGGATTGAAACGATATGCGGGTGCCGAATTCGCGAGGCAAGTCGGGCTTCCTGAGCGAACCGACGACGCTGATCAGGACTGGAGAGCGGGCTTCCCGTAAGCATCTTGAGGGCAACAGTTCGATCGAGTTCGGGGTGATACGCTCGAAAGACGACTCCCATTCCCCCACGTCCCAGCTCGCCACGTAATTCATATTTGCCAAAGCGAATCGATTCGGACGACGCTGGAAACTGAGTACAAGTCGCTAAAGGATCTGAGAGGATTGTTGCGAATGCATCGATGTCCTGCAGATCATCCGCCCACGATGCGAGTCCCGGTTCCAGGTGAAGCAATCGTCGCTGCTCGGTGACGTCTCCGCGCTGAATCGCAGTCAAATAGGCGTCCAGAAGTGAAAACAATTCTCCGTTTGGGGGATCTCCTTCCGAGGTTGAATTTGTCACCGAAACCTCCTTATGACAAAGACAAATCCTGGCTGAGCTTAACACGTAATTGCTCGACGGCTCGCATCCATAACATTTGACACGCACCGCGAGTCCGATTCATTCGTTCGGCGACATCATCGAACGATAACCTTTCGAGATTTCTCAACAAGACGACTTGCCGATAGTCGTCTGGAAGAGACTCGATTGCCACGGCGACCTGCAATTCCCTTTCGGCTTTTGACAACAATTGACTTGGACTGGGACCCGGATCGGCTGGTGACCAGTCAGCGTGGCTCAAGGTCGGATCAGAGATTGTCCGTTCGCGTCGAACGTCGCGGCGATCGGTTCCTCGGTAATGCTTATCGGCATCAAGAACATTGTGCTGAACGATCTGTTTTAACCAGGCGAGCCATTCCTCGGGTGTTCGACCTTGAAAGTTCTCGAACCCACGATGAGCTTCCAGCATCGATTGCTGAACTAGGTCTGACGGATCGACCTTTGTCTGCAACCGGCGGTGTAATTGCACGCGAGCAGTCACAGCGACGAAACTACGACAGGCTTCAAACAGCCGATTTCGTGCCGACTCGTCCCCTTGTCGCGCGAGCGTCAGCCAGCCAGCGAGTTGTGACGATTCTGCGTTCATTTCGCCCAATCAATGTGGAGTCTCAATAGCAAACTATTTCGACGCGAGAAAACAATCGACGAAGGCCAGAAGTGGGAAGTCTATTCGACGATAGCAAACCTTCTGTAAAAAAGCGTGTCAAATCGAACGGGTGATTTCGGGCTTGCTACGGGAGCAGGGATTCCTCGACCTATTTATGGATAACACATTTATAAAAAGAGCGATCTTTGGCTTGACACGAATCGTCGTTTTGATATTATCCGACTCTCTCGAACGGACCGTGAACGATTCACGGGTGCTGCGCCGGGGTGCATTTTGTTCACCCTGCCCGTGATCGCGGCGAATCTCGAAAGATTCATTCAATGCTGGTTCTTACTCGCAAAATGTCCCAGACGATCAAGCTCGGCGACGACATCACGATTACTGTTGTCCGAACGTCGAACGGTTCAGTAAAACTGGGCGTCGAAGCACCTCGAAACATTCGGATTTCGCGTGAAGAATGTGGCGAAACGATTTCCTCGGAGCAGCCAAAGTCTAAGGTTGCCTGACGATCTTGGGGTTTTGCTCCTGAACGACCTTCGGCGATGCAACGAGTCAAAGCTGATTCGTTGCATCGACCACCAAAACTGGCAAAGGCATTTGCGGTTGGCCGCCTGACTCTATCAAAATCGTCCCATTTTTGGTTGAGCATTACAACGATACGAATTAGACAACGTGTTTAGAGGCTCAATCCCAACGTAACGTTGTATGGCTCGCTTACCCGTCCATCGATCAGCAGGTCCTTCGACGACCACTTGGATTTGATTGAGGTCAAATTGCCGGGCAAGGGAGAGGGCGACTCCGACTTGAAAACGATCCTGGGGATAGATCGGAACATACAGAGCGTCGAGTGACCAGCGATCGATACGCAGTGGATGCGAGTCGTCAATCACCAGTTGATGACCGAGATACTGGCGTAAGCTTTCCGGAAGCTTGGAAAGGTCATCTGAATGGACAAACACGGTGACACGCTCTGGCTTTGCCGCATAGACCGCCCAGGCGGGCCAATGATCACACAATCCAAACGACTCAAGCGATGGCCAAATTATCGCTGAAACGACTAACAAACTCGCAAGGCGATTTCCAAATTGGATTGGTGAACCGATCGAATTCGTCGGACTAAAAGGCTGCGAGGAACTTGTGCGAAGAAACAAGATCCCGTTTTGAATGAGAAAGAAGAAATTCCAGATCAACACACCCGGTTGATGTCGATGTCCAAACGGCCCAAGGGCGAGCAGCAGTGCCGTATGTATGATCGCCGCTCCGATAACGGCAAGAAAACGGGTTCGATTCCAACAGAGACCGATTGCAACCAATAATTCGAAGAGGGGAATCACAGCGGTCAAGTAACGGATGACTGCTTCAGGGTACGTTTCAATACCTTTTATGAATCCGACCGACCTGAACAATCCATCGAGCAGAAATCGACCGTGGCCGTCGACGAAACCTTGATCCATTTTCGACCAGGCGGACCAGGCATAGATGCTGATCACCAGCCATCGCCAACAGATCTTCACCGTTGAATCGTCAGCCAAGGCAAAGACGAAAGACAAGATAACGAATTGCCACGCCCACGGCTGAAAACGATGCTGGTCGATCATAACCAGGCTAAGAGTCGTCAATCCGACAAACACGCAGGCCAGCCGACGGATTTCTTCCCTTTGAACGAAGACCGCCGACAACAAAGAAATCAGCAAAGTCACCAGAAGTCCCCATTCGGCACTTCGTGGTACATCGCTCGCAACCAGAACCAACGGGACCTGAGGGAAAACCGATTGAGGAATCCATAACGGCCACGTTGCGACAATAAGCACGACAAAACCTGCTGCGAACAGGCGGATCGGATAATCACCATCCGCACTTTTCGCAGCAGAGATTGCCAACGTTGGGCGCCCAAGGCTCACGACATGCGTGCCATACTGCAGGACACTCCTCCAGCCGCAGGGATATATGCATTCTGGACGTAATCCATGACCATTCGGTCGGCGTTAAATCGCCAGCCAAGCGTGCGAACGGATCGTTTCATTCGGGCAATCCACTCTTCGGGGAGGCCATCCTCATCATCACGGTCGAAGAAGAGGGGGATGACTTGTTCCAAGAGGACTCGGGTCAGAGATTTCGCATCCCGATCATCCTGGATCCCATCATCAACATGCGAGTGACCGTTTCCGATTGAGAAACCGTTCTGACCGTCATACGCTTCTGCCCACCATCCATCGAGAATCGAGCAGTTCAGGCCGCCGTTGAGAACGACTTTTTGACCGCTGGTTCCCGATGCTTCCAGCGGTCGTCGGGGATTGTTCAGCCAGACGTCAACACCTTGAACGAGATGCCGAGCAAGATTGATGTCATAATCTTCCAACAAAACGATCTTTCCCTTGAACGCGGGTTCCTGGGTCAGATTGAAGATATTTTGAAGGATCTGCTTTCCGTAGTTATCAGCGGGGTGTGACTTGCCTGCGAAAATAAACTGCACGGGGTGTTTGGAGTCGCAGATAATCTTGCCGAGCGTTTCGATATCGCGCAAGACCAGGTCAGCCCGTTTATAGGGAGCGAACCGACGAGCGAATCCAATCGTCAGGGCTTCAGGGTCCAGCAATGTCTGGATTTCAGCCTTCTCGCTGTCGGATGAACCGAGTCGCTCCGCCCGCCGCAGCATGCGATTTCGAGCGAACAGGATCATACGATTTTTGAGTGATTGGTGTGTCTCCCATAACTCACCGGGGGTCACGTCTTCGAAACCGGCCCAGACTTCTGGTTCGCCAGAACGAACGTGCCATTCCAACGGAAGAACTCGGTCGTACAGAGACCGCATTTGAGGAGCCAGCCAACTGGAGACATGAACACCGTTGGTGATGTGTCCGATGGGGATTTCTTCCTCACTGCGCCATGGCCACAGCGATGTCCACATGCGCCGGCTGACGACACCGTGCAAGTTGGACACGGCATTGGCTCGTCGACTGCATTTGAACGCCAGTACGGTCATACAAAATGACTCATTCGAATTATTCGGGTCGACCCGTCCTAATCCGACCAAGCCACCAGACCCGATACCCAGTTGATCAGCGATGGGGCCAAGATGCTCGTCAAACAGATTCCAGTCAAACCGGTCATGACCTGCAGGAACTGGAGTATGCGTCGTAAAGCAGCAATGCCAGACGGTTTTTAACATGGCGTCATCAAACGACTGGCCATCGTCGGCCATCCGCATGCGGATGTACTCAAGTGGCGCAAACGCCGAGTGCCCTTCGTTCATATGGATTGCACTCGGCTGATAACCGAGAGCCGTCAATGCACGAGTTCCACCGATTCCCAATACCAGTTCCTGTCGGATACGAATTCGCTGATCGCCACCGTACAGACGGGCGGTCAATTTACGGTCTTCAGGCGTATTCTGTTCCACGTTACAATCGAGCAGAAATAGCTTTATTCTTCCGACGTCGACTTGCCACGCCTGCGCAAAAATAGGTCCATTACGAGTTTCAACCTGGACCAGAACCTGTTTTCCATCGGCCCCGATTGCCGGTTTAATTGCCAACCGCGTATTTTGAACGTACGGATAAATTTCGCGTTGCCATCCAGTGGCGTCGATTTGTTGCGAGAAATATCCTTCCTGGTAAAACAAACCAACAGCGACAAGTGGGACGCCAAGGTCAGACGCACTTTTCAGGTGATCGCCCGCCAGTACCCCTAAACCACCCGAGTAATTCGGAAGCGACTCGTGAATTCCGAATTCAGCCGAGTAGTAAGCAACCGGGTTATGTCCCAAGAGCCCCGCGTGAGTGTCGCCCCAGGTGTGCTTGGACGACATGTATTCCTGCCATCGACGATAGGCGTAATTCACGCGCGAGTGCAGAACGGCTTCGCGTCCCCGTTGTTCCAGTTGTTCGTGCGTAAATTCATCCAGCAGCAGAATGGGATTGTGATCTAACTGTCGCCAGCGAATCGGGTCAAGATCACGAAAGATGGCGACGACCTCAGGTTGCCAACACCACCAGAGATTGCGGGCGAGTGCATCAAGCTTTTCGTGGAAGGTGTTATGCGATGTCTTCGAAGGAGCCATAAATTCGCTTTCCCTGATGTGTAACTCAGATAGTGTCGGATGATTTCAGCAGCAATTCCGCATGTTGTCAGAAAAAAAGCAACGCAAATGCCAAGCCGATTAGCCCTCGATCAACTTCGTCCCAGTATATCAGGGGGATTCGCCCGCTTCGAGGCTGCATCTTTGCAGGGTTTTTGAGACAATCGCCGCTTTATCGGCTTGGTGCTCTTGCTGAATAATTAGGCAGCCTTGCCTTGAGACATCGATCGATGAAGTCGATTCAATGATTGCGATGCTTTTCGGCTTAAATCTAATTGATCCTTCTGATGTAACCGAGATCCCGTCAGAACCCAAGCAGGGGTCGCTGGGTTAGCCCATGCGAATCATTCCAACATAGAATTGCATCGAAGATCAAAGGCCCTGTGATTCAATCTCAGCTTCACAACGAATAGAATTCTCGCATGACACTCAAAATTTCCATTGTGGAACCCGAACAGCGAGCACTCGCACTCCGCTTATTATTTGCTCGATTTCCCATCGACGAACAGTCGACGAGGCTCAACGAGGCACTTCGGAACGCTGAGCGAGGCAGCCTGAATCTTGACGGCTTGTTGCTCGCTGAAGACGGGCAACAGCCGGTCGGAGCGGCGCTCATGATGAACCAGGCAGACGGCGTGGCTCTTGTCTGGCCGCCTGTCATTACGTGCCAGACGACAGATGTCGCGACGACAGAACACGCATTGATGTCAAGGCTTTGCGAAGAAATTGATCGAGTCGGTGCAAAACTGGCTCAGTGCCTGCTGACACCCGATGACGTCACGGAAACCGAATTGCTTCAAGGACATGGATTCATCCATTCCGCAGACATGTTCTTCCTCGCGAGACCGTTGACGCAACGTGACTGCGAAGTGGGCTCGGCAGACGAAGAGATGGACCACGAAACCTTCTGTGAAGCGAACATTGAACGATACGCATCAGTAATTGAGCAAACGTATCAAGATAGCCTCGACTGTCAGTTTTTGAATGGATTTCGCAGCGGGTCTGATGCAATTGCCAGCCATCAATTGTCAGGTCACTTCGACCCTTCACGTTGGCGACTTTATCATCAGGATTCTGAAGACGTTGGAGTGCTCATGATGAACGAGCATCCAGATCAAGATGCGATCGAACTGGTTTACTTTGGAATCTCCCCTAAATTTCGAGGGAAGGGGCTCGGCAGACGAATCCTTGCTGAGGGCGTGAGCGCTGCGGCAAAGTCGGGACGAAGCCTGCTGTTTCTCGCGGTTGATTGTGGAAACTCCTATGCAAACGCTCTTTACAGCGAACTCGGGTTTGCGGAACTCGCACGACGGCGAGTAATGATTCGATGTTCTTCGCATCTGGCACGAAAGTAATCCACACGGTTTGCACATTCCGTAATTTGTTCTCGATCAGTTGACTGGCAAGTTCGCCGATGAGCCAAGTCGGTTCTGATCAGGGACTTTCGCGACAGAAAGAGCGATTGATGAATTTTGTGTAAAAATTCTCATCGTTTGACGTTTGACTCCCTCGCCCAGCGAGATACGATCGTGCCCGCTTGATGACTTTTACGACATGGCCGACGACTGGCTCACACCGATCTTCGGCTTCTCAATTCTGGTTAGCTCTACCGCTTTCAATCTCCAACTTTTGTCGATGCGTCGGCAAGGTTGGTGCGTTGTGTTCGCACTGTCAGAAGGATCTGAGGCGCTCAATTTGCGCGCCGACGGAAGACTGGCAGCGGTCTGGCTTGTTAAGGGGGTGCAAGATGCAACCCGGCATGACGCCGACCGTCCGCGCAGAGGTGACCTCTGCGACCCATGATCCCACTGATGTCACTTTAATCGATGCGATGTTTGTTGAATTACAACAACGTATCGGCGAAAAGCGATTCGGAGTATGGTTTGATGGCAAGGTCAGACTTTCGATTACCGATGACCGGTTAACGGTTGCAGTGGGAAGTCCGTTCTTGCTGAACTGGATGCAGAGGCAGTTCCAAGAGGAATTGTCGGGGGCCGCACAGGCGCTGTTGGGACCGTCCGCCCAAGCCGGATTTACAGTCGACGCCAGCCTCGCTGTGTCGCGTGGTGGTCCGTTCGAAGCCTCAACATCGACCAGTTACTCCGCAACGAGCAGGTCGCGATCGGAAAGTTCTCACGCTTCAATAACGACGAGCAATGCCACTCAGTCGGCAGGACATCCCTCCGTGACCTTAATCGTCCCGACCCAATCTGTTGTGGCAGGCTCCGCTTCACAGATTTTCCCCGGGCGAAGTCGAAAATTTGCAGAACTGAGCGACTTTGTTTCTGGTCCGCAGACAGAATTGGCGCTGACTGCGGCCCGGCAGTTGGCCAGTGGCATGCAGGTTCCATTTAATCCATTGTATCTTTGTGGACCGGTTGGTTCGGGTAAGACCCATTTGTTAGAAGGAATCTGCCGACAACTCAAGCGGTCACAGCCTGCTTTCAATGTTGTTTTAATTACCGCAGAAGCCTTCGCGAACTACTTCACTCAGGCACTTCGTGATCATTCATTGCCAAGCTTTCGACAAAGGTTTCGAGGTGTCGACGCATTGATCGTCGATAACGTCGAATTCTTTGAATCGAAACGGGTCTTTCAAGAAGAGTTCCTGCATACGTTTGCTGATCTGGCTGACCACGGACGGCCTATTGTTCTGAGTGGAACCCGGCACCCCCGGCTACTCACCAAACTGTGTGACGAACTTGTTTCACGTTTTCAATCGGGACTGGTCTGCCGACTGGATCTTCCTGACCTTCCGACCCGACTTAAGATCGTCGAAATTAAGGCAGCTCGCTTGTCGGGCGAGTTCGCTCCCGAAGCCTTGGAATATATCGCGCAGCGATTTCAGGGAAGTGTTCGTGAGCTCGAAGGGGCGCTGAATTGTCTTCAAACGTATCACAGCATGACACGCAAACGCGTGACTCAGTCAGCCGCTCGCGAGGTGCTTTCGGATCTCGAACGCGATTGCGTCCGACTGATTCGTCTGGCGGATGTTGAACGTGTCATCTGCAATCTTTTTGGCGTTCGCCCCAAGGATCTGCAGTCCGAAAGTCGCACTCGCACGATCAGCCAACCGCGTATGCTGGCGATGTTTCTGGCCCGCAAACATACTCCGTCCGCCTATGCGGAAATCGGCCAGCACTTTGGGGGGCGAAACCATAGCACCGTGATGTCTGCTGAGCGTAAAGTTCAGCAGTGGCTCGAACAAAACGAAACGATTAAGGTCGCTTCGCAAACATGGTCGATTGGCGAAATCCTGCAAACCCTCGAACAACAATTGCTGGCAGGCTGAATGTTCAGTTGATTCCAGCCGACTTCAGCCACGATTCGGCTTCGCTGAGGTCATTTAAAAGAACGTCGGGACGATGTGGTTCAAGTTCGTGAGCACCGAACATCCCTGTTGCCACCGCCACGACCTTCGCTCCGATTGCTCTGCCGCAGCGGATATCGGACGGCGTGTCGCCAATCACCCAGATGGCATCTGGTTCAATTGACGGAAGCCGGCCTCGCACCTTCCGAAATGCTTCACGTGCAACGTCGTCACGATCCAGATGATCGTCACCGAACCCTCCAAACGCAAAATGATCAGACAGACCATAATGCGCCAGTTTCAATTGGGCACCTTCAGCAAAGTTCCCGGTCAGCAGACCAAGCTGCAGGTCGTCTCGGGAACGAAGTTGTTCGAGTAGACTTTCGACACCGGGCAACACGACGCCACTTCGTGTCTTAAGAGCATTCGGAAGCAAACGAAAATAGGTCTGCTGATAACGGTTCCAATGTTCGTCGTTGATGTCAATTCCATGAAACTGAAACAAGTCCATGGCAATCGCACGGTCGGTACGTCCTGCGGTGTGGATACCAGAAACCGGCCCGGTTGCCCCAAATTCATGAGCCAACGATGCCTCCATTGCCTCTTGTCCCGCACCACCAGCGTCGATCAAAGTCCCATCAATATCGAACAGAAAAACATTCATCAACAAATAAATCCTTTTTGAAATCCAATCCAACTTTCGTTGCTGGAATCGAATATTAGCGAGCAAAATCAAGTCCTGAATCGTCGTCTGGTGCCCCAATCAGTTTGAACTGGAAATGCGATTCATCAATCGTACGAACTTTCGCGATCAATGAACCCCCTCCATTTCGCTCTAACGTGACGACGTCACCTTGCACCGAATACGTTCCGTCAAACGATTGTGGCGATTGATCCTTCGGAGTGAAACTCCAAGTGAAGGTTTTTTCTTTAGTCATCGTGAGGGCAAACATCGATCCGTCAACGCGACTTGCCCGCCATGCTCCCACAATTTTCGCGGGATCAATCGGTACCGTGATTGGCGTCGGTTCTGCGGGAGGTGGTAGTAATGCTGGCTGGGGAGTTGGCTCTTTTGCGAGTTCGGGGAGTTCGACTTTCTCTGGCAGGTCGATCTTTTTAAGCCAGTCAGCGGCGAGTCGATCGGTTGGAACGAGGACCACGACTTTGCGTAACATTTTCGCCGCGGGTTCATTAAATCCCGCGGTCATGTAGTGATACGCAAGTAGAAATCGGCTCGCACCATCGTCGGAGTTCTTTTTAACAGACGCTTCTAACGCTCGAAGTTGAGTCGTATAAACTTCAACATCGCTGTAAATGCTGATCATCGTCGCCCAATCCCAGCCACGACTCACAGCCAAAACCGAATGCATCGTCGCCGCAGCGGGCTGATAGTCACCTTTGGCGAACAAAACCAAAGCTCGGAATTCGTGCAGAACGGGCTCATCGGGATATTCAAAGATTCCCTGATTAACGACCTTAAGAGCCATGTCGAACTGATTAAGCTTGAAAGCGGCAATGCCAGCATTCAACGTGGTTTGAAGTGGAATTGACTCCTTGCTGGCCGTCGGTCTTGATGCAACTGTCGTTGACGGGGCGATCGAAGCCATCGGCCTGTGCGAATTCACGAGAATCGGATGAGTGTAATTAAACCCGTTTCCCATTTGCCCCGCGCTGTTAAAGCCATTGTTTACGAAATAGGGATTCGTGTAACCCAGATAGCCGCTCCCGTAGGCCAGCGGACCAAAACCACCCCCCCCAAAACCTCCACCTCCGTACCCGATCCCCGGAAAACCGGCACCAGCGAACCCGATATTTCCAAAGCCATTTCCAAATCCATTACCAGCGTATGCCATCCCACCAAAGCCAACATTACCCAAGCCGAAATAGCTTAAACCGCCAAATCCGGGATTTCCAAAACCCACGCCGCCGAATCCGTTGTTGAACTGCTGTGAGCTGAAATTACCTATTCCGTATCCTTGAACAGGAGCAGCATTCCCGTTGAATCCGAAGTTGCCGTTGTTCCCGGCATTTCCATTCCACTGGTTATGGTAGCGACCAGAGTGCCGAAAATTCGTCTGTTGATAACCAATTCCACTGGCATTGTTGTTGTAACCGCCAAAATTGGCGTTACTGCCGAGAAAAGGTTGAGTTCCGTTTGCCGACGGCTGGAAGTTTATTCCCGATTGGCCGTTACCCTGAAATCCCTGCCCAAAATTGTTTCCCACTTGACCGCTGTTGTGACGGTGCATGTGACCAAAGCCCGAATTTCCCATCGCTCCACCATTCGGTGAAACCGCGTTAACTGCCGGTACAAACTGGTTATAGGTTTGGGATGTCACGGGTCCGCCAGTTCCGTTCGGAGTGAAACTCGGCTGCAAACTGCTTCTGAATCCCGTATTGGAGCCACCTTGTTGGAAGCCACCCTGTAACGAACCGTTGATACTGTGATGTTGCCCGCTGAGACTCGGCTGGCTGAAACCTGGTGAACTATTGACTGAGGGTTGAATTGAATGATGAATTTGAGATGACGTGCCCACTCCACGATGCTGAACACTATGCTGACCATAAACGAGCCGCTGGACTGAACCGGACGAGACGACGAACGATAAGACAACGGTCACATAAGCGATCGTCAGCCTGAATTTCAGTTTCATCGCAGCACTTTCGGAACAGAACATCGTTTGTCGATACAGAATATGACTCGTCGATTTCGGTGAACATTCAATGAATCGGAAATCAACTCGCGTAAATTCGCCCTCATCTTTTAGCGTGTTTCACGCGAAATTAAGGCGCGCAAAATCCTTAAAATGCGCTAATACTGGGATTTTCATCAGCGACTGACGGAAATCTCCCCGATTCGAACTTTCAATCGCGTCAGGCGAATTGTTCGTGAAAATACGATTTTCACCGGGAAATTCGGTTTGGAAATTCAAACGCGAGAGCCGTGATTTTTCCCACGAACGTGGTAAAGTCAGAGTCACTCGCACTGAAACACTTCGATAGCGGGCATAAAATCGTTGACTGATTGCGGATGGATGGAAATCACCATGGGCTGGCTGTTGGGTCTCGGCATCGGAGCAACTGCGTTGCTGGGATTGGCGTTCGCCTCCATTCCGCTCGCCGCATGGTGGCAATCACAAGACGCACGTCGAGCCATCGTCCTCTTCCATAATCATCGCGAGATGCTCGAAGCCAAGTTCTTTGACCTGGCGCAATCGCTGGGAAAGCCGCGTGGTCTCAAGTGGATCGATTGCGAGTGGTTCGACAACGTGACGTTCGCACGCGATAAAACCACAGGTTTATTAACTGCATTCGTCGGTATCAACGTCCGCTTTGAAGCGATTGAAGGGGGAGACATGGAAGACGTCGCTGCCGTCTCAACGGTCCGCGATGCAGCCGCTGTTTTTCACTTTCATCAGGGTTCCTGGGGAACCGGGGGCAAAGCTCTTTTTAATATGAACCCCCAGGATGCTTTGGTAAAACTCGTCGCTCAATTCGAACCCATCACCGTTGCTTAACAAACGATATGAAGGAATTCCGATGAATACGATCAGTGTGTTGACGGACGTCATGGTGCAATGTCGTATCCGAACTCTTGGGACGCTGGAAGAAATCGCAAAACTGCCTGACCCCGCTGCGGTTCTCGGTTGGCGGCCCGGGCCGGGTCGAGCTCATATTGGCTGGCAACTAACCCACATCGGTATTACTGAGGAACTGACGGCAACAGAACGAATGTTGAACATCGCACCGGCGTTTGCCGATCTGGTACCCCGGTTCAAATTTGGCAGCGTACCTGATGACAACATCCCCTCGATCGACTTGATTCGACAGGTGCTAACCGAATCACGTCAGCACGTTCTGACCTGCTTTTCGAAGTTCAGCGACAGTGACCTGGATACAATCCTTCCCTGGTATCGCGAGCGAGGCTGGGACATTCGTCGCATCCTGCAGATTTTGATCTGGCATGAGGCTCATCATCATGGGCAGGCGCATATCACATTCAACCTGTGGAAGGCTGGACAACCGAAAACTTGATGACGCAGCCATGTCGACGTATTACGTAAACAAACCAGCCTGTTCAAAATCCTGTTCCGTAATAAACGGTTTGGATGACGTTGTTCGGGTGATCATGTTTGCTGAGACCGCGTCGTGCATTGACAGCGTGCCAATGGAAAAACCTTCGTCTCGCGAGGTTCTGTTATGCGTGCCGCTTTGATTCCGTGGCTGATCTGCTGCCTGTTGTGCGGCATATCGCCTTTGGCCTATGGCGATACATTTACAGTCAGGGAAGATGACGGGAACAAAGCCTTGGTCGACGCCCGCTTTGTCGGCGAAGGTCAAGGCTTAATCGCTTTGGAACGGAATGACGGTCGGATCGACTTTATTCCTCAGCAGCAGATTCTGGATCGAAAAGCAGGTCCCGATCCCGATCCGATCACGGGTGCGGAAATGATCAGTCGCCTGACGGAAAAATTTGGCTCCGACAAATTCCGGGCTCACTCCGATGGATCATACGTGATCGGTCTCGTCTTGTCCGAACCTCTTCCCAAACAGTTCGAGGGGAAGGCGGGCGTTTGTCTGAAAAAAGGGGCGACCTTCATGAAGACGGTCGAGAAAGTCTTTGTCGACTTTGTGAACGACCTGAAGATCGAAACCGAGAAGCCAAGATTCCCGCTGGTTCTGCTGATCTTCGAAACTGACGACGATTTTATGAAATTCACAGCGGAAGAAACCGGCGGGCGGGGACTCTCTGCGGGCTCGATCCTCGGATACTACAGCGGACTATCGAACCGGCTGGTGATTCGAATGAGTGAATGTCACACGTTCGAGACTCCCCTGCACGAAGCGATTCATCAACAGACTTATAATCGCGGACTGTTGCATCGACTTTCGCCAACACCAGTCTGGTTCAGCGAAGGGATTGCAACCGGCTTCGAAGGAAACGGTGACAAGATCAATGGCGGTCCGCTTCGAGTCAGTTCGCGATACGCAAAGGCAGCAATGCGAGCGCGGACCGTCGATTGGGACGACGTCGTTGCAGATGACAAAGCGTTCCGCGGTGACGTCCTGGCGGGCGAAGCTTACGCCCACGCGTGGAGCATTCACTGGTTTCTCGTCACCAAGTACCGCAAGCAATACGTTGAATACCTGAAGTTACTCAGTCAGAAACAAACGCTTCAGGTCGACGACGCCAAGACTCGCATGGACGACTTCGAAAAGATCTTTGGTAAACGAGTTGGCAAACTGCAAAGCGAGTTTCCTCAAGCGATCGAACAAGCCGCCAGGAAACAGAACGTCTCATTCGGAGACAAGACAGTCGTCGGGTATTCCATTTCTCAAATGAACCTGGCCGAGGTCGAAATGACGGCCATGAAAAACCAGCGGGGTGGTATTCCGGAAGTTGGAGGAACAATGCGAAATATGTCCCAGATTCGTCCCATGAGTTTTTACGTGACCGTCGAAACTGACGGTGGAACTTACGCCGAATGGTTTCTCCCCAACGTCGCACCTCAGAAGATTTCGCAACTACCTCCACAATTGGCAAGAAAACCAATGAAAGGAGCCCTCGGTGGTCCTTCAGAAACGTTCCGCGTCAAAGTCAAAACAGCCGTCCCCGACAGCGAAACAGGCAAAGCCTGGCAGCGCGGCCAGTTTCCTGTCCCGGTCTGGAGCGGCAACTGAAAAGCCGCAGCGTTGATCGAGTCTTCGGGGCCCGACGGTAGTTCTCTTAAGATTGGTCAGGCGACCCGCGCGCTGCAACGGTCGCACCAGGATCCTTAAACTCGATTCAAGATTTCTGATACGACTCGCGTTTCTTCGACGCCTGTCAGTCGAGCGTCCAGGCCCTGGAATTTGTAGGACAATCTTTCGTGGTCGATACCGAGGAGATGCAGCAGAGTTGCGTGGAAATCTCGGACGCGGACTTCGTCTTTGATGACGTTGTAGCCGAATGGACATGTCTCGCCGTAGACCGTGCCTGCTTTGATTCCGCCGCCCGCCATCCACATGCTGAAGCAACGAGGGTGATGGTCCCGGCCGTAGTCGGTTGCGGTCAGCTTTCCCTGCGAATAATTCGTACGGCCGAACTCGCCTCCCC